>JAJYMP010000191.1 GCA_021786915.1 Chloroflexota bacterium | reverse complement strand
GAGCGCGGCCGGCAGGAAGTCGCCCAGCTCGCCCGCGGCCGGCTCGTAGCCGCGGGACCTGTAGAGCCCGCCGAAGCGCCAGATGGCCAGGCCCCGCCGCCGCGTGTCGCCGTTGAGGTGGTACGTCAGGTACAGCGCGTTGCGGCGGCGGAGGTCGAACGTCGCGACGTACTGCGCCTGGAGCTCGATGAGCGGGCGCGAGCCCAGGTGGTCCACCACGCGCGCCAGCGGGGCGCGGGCGGTTGCCGGGAGCACGGCGACCGCCTCGTCGAGGACGGGCAGGCTCGCGGTGAGCTCCTCGTCGGGGTACTGGAGCACGCGCGCCGCGACGGCGAGGACGAGCGAGCGGTCGCCGCCAGCGTCGGGCGCGCGGGCCACCGCGCCGCGCACCTCGGGGAGGTCGGCGTAGCGCTCCGCGGCGGCGCGCTGGCGGGTCAGGTGGAAGGACTCGACGGAGATCGGCGTGGACGGCGGCTGGCCGAAGGCGCCGTAGCCGCCCATGCCCGGCCCGCCCTCGAAGTCGAGGCTGCAGGCCGCCTCGTCCAGCGACGCGGCGAGCTCGACGTGGGCCGCGGGGATGACGTAGCGGTCCTCGTACTTCGCGATCGCGAGCAGCCGGAACAGGTCCTCGAGCGCGCGCGGCGTGAAGCCCACCGACGCCGCGTCGGCCTCGGCGTCGCCGTCCGGCTCGCCCAGGTTGAGCCGCCGCATGTGCGACCGCATGGCCGCCAGGACCCGCAGGCTGTGCTCAACCGGAGCGGGGTCTCCCGCCGAGAACTGCTCGGCGAGGTATTCGACCGGGATCCGCAGGGCGCCGATCGCCGCGAACAGCGTGGCGCGGTCCTCGCCGTCGAACCCGCTGCCGGCCACCGCGTCCACGACCGGCGACAGCGGCGGGATGTACCAGACCATCGGCATCGTGCGCCACTCGGGGCGCAGCGGGAGCGCGATGCGGTACCGGTTGGTGAGCGCGTACACCGGTGAGTGCCGGGCGGCCTCGATCCAGTCCTCGGCGATGCCCGCAGCGCGTGCGCCGGCGATGACCGTCGGATCCTCCGGGTCGAGGATCACCGAGCGCTGCGCCTCGAGCAGGTCGCGCGGGTCCTCGACGGACGCCGCCTCGAGCACCCGGTCCGCGTCGTACAGGAACAGGCCGATGTAGCGCAGCCGCCCGACGCAGGTCTCCGCGCACACGGTGGGCTGGCCCGCCTCGACCCGCGGGTAGCAGAACGTGCACTTCTCGGCCTTGCCGGTCTTGTGGTTGAAGTACACCTTCTTGTACGGGCAGCCCGACACGCACATCCGCCAGCCGCGGCAGCCGTCCTGGTCCACGAGCACGATGCCGTCCTCGGCCCGCTTGTACATCGCGCCGGACGGGCACGCGGCGACGCACGACGGGTTGAGGCAGTGCTCGCAGATCCGCGGCAGGTAGTACATGAACGCCTGCTCGAACGAGAGGCGCACCTGCTCGCCGATCTTCTGGAGCACCGGGTCGGACGGGGCGTGCTCCGGCGCACCGCCGAGGTCGTCGTCCCAGTTCGCCGACCACCGGATGGCCATCGGCTCGCCCGTGATGAGCGACTTCGGGCGCGCCACGGGCGTGTCGGCCTGCGCCGGCGCCGAGAGCAGGACGTCGTAGTCGTAGGTCCACGGCTCGTAGTAGTCCGACAGGCCGGGCAGCGTGGGGTTGCTGAAGATCCGCAGCATGCGCTTGGTCCGGCCGCCGGAGCGCAGCTCGAGCCGGCCCGAGCTCGTGCGGACCCAGCCGCCGTCCCAGCGCTCCTGGTCCTCCCAGCGTCGCGGGTAGCCCTGGCCCGGCCGCGTCTCCACGTTGTTGAACCAGGCGTACTCGACGCCCGAGCGGTTGGTCCACGCCTGCTTGCAGGTCACCGAGCAGGTGTGGCAGCCGATGCACTTGTCGAGGTTCATGACCATGCCCATCTGGGCCATCACGCGCATCGGGGTCAGTACTCCACCTGCTGGGAGCGCCGCCGGATCACGGTCACCTCGTCGCGCTGGTTCCCGGTCGGGCCGTAGTAGTTGAAGCCGTAGGACAGCTGGGCGTAGCCGCCGATCAGGTGGGTGGGCTTGATCAGGAGCCTGGTCAGGGCGTTGTGGATGCCGCCCCGCCGGCCGGACAGCTCGGACTTCGGCGTGTCGATCGTGCGGTCCTTGGCGTGGTACATGTAGGCCGTGCCCTGCGGCATCCGGTGCGTCACGACCGCCCGCGCCACGACGACGCCGTTGCGGTTGTAGGCCTCGATCCAGTCGTTGTCCTTCACGCCGATGCGCGCGGCGTCCTCGGCGCTCATCCACAGGTCCGGGCCGCCCCGGCTCAGGCTGAGCATGAACAGGTTGTCCTGGTACTCCGAGTGGATCGACCACTTGGAGTGCGGGGTGAGGTACCGGACCGTCACCTCCGCGCCGTCGGCCGCGCCGCCCTGCGGCCCGAAGATGCGCGCCATGTCGAGCGGCGGCCGGTAGACGGGGAGCTGCTCGCCGAGCTCGGCCATCCAGTCGTGGTCGAGGAAGAAGTGCATCCGACCGGTGAGGGTGTGCCACGGCTTGCGCCGCTCGACGTTGATCGTGAACGGCGAGTATCGGCGGCCGCCGTGCTCGCTGCCCGACCACTCGTGGCTGGTGATGACCGGCTGCGGCCGCGACTGGGCATCCGCGAAGGTGATCCTGCGCCCGGACTGGTCCTCGGCGAGGTCGGCGAGCCGGATGCCCGTCCGCTGCTCAAGCACGCCGAGGCCCTCGGCCGCGATCCTGCCGTTCGTGGTCCCCGACAGCGCGAGGATCGCCTCGCACGCCTGCTCGGCGCGCGCCAGGCTGGGCCGGCCGTCGGCGATCCCGCCGCGCACGGTCCCGCACGCGCGCTTGAGCTCCTCGACCTCCCTGGCGGGCCGGAGGGTGATCCCCTTGACGGTGGTGCCCAGCCCCTCGACCTTCGGGCCGAGGGCGGTCATCATCTCGGCCACTGCGCCGTAGTCGCGCTCGACCACGACGAGGCTGGGCATGGTGCGCCCGGGGACGGGCTCGCACTCGCCGAGGCGCTGGAGGGGCGTTGCCACCAGGTCGCGCCGCACGCCGAGGCGAGGCCCGGCGAGGGCGCTGAACACTCGCGCGAGGGCGACGAACGCCTCGTAATCGGTGCGCGTCTCCCAGGGCGGTCGGATCGCCGGCGTGAACGCGTGGACGAAGGGGTGCATGTCGGTGGACGAGAGGTCGTACTTCTCGTACCAGGTTGCCGCCGGGAGCAGCACGTCCTAGTAGAGCCCGGTCGAGGTCATGCGGAAGTCGAGCGAGACCAGGAGGTCGAGCTTGCCCTCGGGCGCCTCCGGCCGCCAGGCCACGTCCACGGGGCGGCGGTCCTCTGGCGTCTCCTGGGCGCGCACGGCCGCGTCGGAGCCCAGGAGGTGGCGGATGAAGTACTCGTTGCCCTTGCCCGAGGAGCCCAGCAGGTTGGCCCGCCAGACGGTGAGGACGCGCGGGAAGTTGGCCGGGTCGTCGGGGTCCTCCGCGGCGAAGCGCACTCGCCCGTCCACGAGCTTGCGCACCGTGGCCGCCACCGGGTCCTCGCCCGCGGCGTCCGCCTCCGCCACCAGGTCGAGCGGGTTCCGGTCGAACGTGGGGTAGGAGGGCAGCCAGCCGAGCCGCGCCGACTGGACGAGCGCGTCCGCGAGGGCCCTGCCCTTGAACAGGCCGCGGCCGAGCGGCGTCGCGAGCTCGTCGGCGCCGAAGCCGTCGTAGCGCCACTGGTCGGTGGCGAGGTACCAGAACGCCGTGCCGGCCATCTGGCGCGGCGGCCGGACCCAGTCGAGGCCGAAGGCGAGCTGGGCCCAGCCGGTGAACGGGCGGACCTTCTCCTGGCCGACGTAGTGCGCCCAGCCGCCGCCGTTGACGCCCTGGCAGCCCGTGAGCGTCGTGAGCGCGAGCATCGCGCGGTAGATCTGGTCCGAGTGGAACCAGTGGTTGGTTCCGGCGCCCATGACGATCATCGAGCGGCCGCCGGAGCGCTCGGCGTTGTCCGCGAACTCGCGCGCGATGCGGGCGGCCTGCGCGGCGGGAACGCCAGTGATCGGCTCCTGCCAGGCGGGCGTGCACGGCGCCGGGTCGTCGTAACCGGCGGGCCAGTCGCCCGGCAGCCCGTCGCGGCCGACGCCGTACTGGGCGAGCAGCAGGTCGTACACCGTGGTCACGAGGCGCCCACCGATGCGCCGCGCCGGGACGCCCCGGCGAACGACCGAGCCGCCCTCGTTCGGCCCGTCGCTGACGTCGAAGCGCGGAAGGTCCACGGCGACGGGCTCGCCGCCCTCGAGGAACGAGAGGAGCGGGTCGATGTCGCCGAGGTCCAGGTTCCAGCGCCCGGCCCCGGCGGCCGTGTAGCGGTCGCCGAGGGTGCCGTTCGGGGCGGCGGGCGCCCCGGTGGCCGCGTCGAACACCATGGGCCGCCAGGCGTCGCCCTCGGCGGCGCCCCCCAAGTCGGCGGCGGTCAGGAAGCGGTCCGGCAGCCAGGCCCCCTCCTCGCCCGGACGCTCGCGGAGGGTCACGAGGAACGGCAGGTCCGTGAACGCCTTCACGTAGTCGCGGAACCGCGGGACGGTGCGGTCGACGAAGCACTCCCGGAGGATGACGTGGCCCATGGCCATCGCGAGCGCGCCGTCGGTCCCGGGGTTGGCGGGCAGCCACTCGTCGGCGAACTTGGTGTTGTCCGCGTAGTCGGGGCTGACGACCACGACCTTCTGGCCGCGGTACCGCGCCTCGGTCATGAAGTGCGCGTCCGGCGTCCGCGTCACCGGGATGTTCGAGCCCCACATCACCAGGTACGAGGCGTTCCACCAGTCGGCGGACTCAGGCACGTCGGTCTGGTCGCCGAACACCTGCGGCGAGGCGATGGGCAGGTCCGCGTACCAGTCGTAGAAGGAGAGCATCGTCCCGCCGAGGAGCGACGTGTAGCGGGCGCCGGCGGCGTGCGAG
>JAJYMP010000299.1 GCA_021786915.1 Chloroflexota bacterium | reverse complement strand
AGCTGGGGATCGCGGCCGGCGGAGCGCTACGGGTTCACGACGTGCCCGCGCGACAGCCGGGTCGCGACCAGCCAGGCCGCGGCGACCAGCACAGCCGACGGCGTGGCGAGCAGCCAGTCGCCCGAGCCCGCGAACAGCAGCAGCAGCATCGCGGCCGCCCCGCACAGCCACAGCGGCCCCTCGATCTGGCGGACCTGCCGCCACTGCGGCACGGGCTGGAGGCCCAGCTGCCGCTCGCGCTCGTCCCAGCCGGCCCACAGCCGCGAGGCCACGTCGCCCACCCCGAAGAAGGCCGCCGCGAACACCACGATGCCGACGATGCTCGCGAGGGTCGAGTCCAGCGGGCCGCTGGGCCGGCCGATGCTCAGGGCGTCGAGCACGAGGCCGATCCGCTCGCCGAGCCAGCCGACGAACCCCCAGGCGCCCTGGCCCGCCACCTCGAAGGTGGGCGCGCCGCCCACGAGGATCGAGTGCACCACGATCGCCGGGATGGCCAGGACGCCGGCCGCCATCACCAGCGCCCAGCTCCGCTGGAGTGCCGCGACGCGGGCCTGGCGCGCGGCGGCGCGGGCGGGGGAGCGGCCGGACCGGGCGTCGTCGGGCGCGGTGTACGCGCCGTTGGAGGCCGGTGCCGGATCAGCGGGCGGCTGGGACGGATCGGGCGGATCGCCAGCCCTGGGTGGATCGCCGACCCCGGGCGGATCCGGGAAGAACCGGCTCGATGACGCCATGGCCTTCGCAGGCGACGTGTCAAGCAGGCGTGCGAGCGGCAGCAGGAACTCCTCGTCGTTGTCCCAGTACCCGCCGTGGTCCTCGAGGATGCTCATGCGGTTGAACACCATGGTGGACGTGCCGCCGGTCCTCGACGGCCGCGAGAGCGATGGCGAATTGGCGAAGCCGCCCGCGGGGGCCGGGTCGTGGGTCGCCCAGAAGTCGTGCCACTCCACCCCGGGGCGCGCCTGCTCGATGGGCAGCCGCAGCCGGTCGCCCTCGTACAGGCGGTCGGGGTAGCGGTCAGCCACCTCGGAGCCGAGCACGTGGCCCAGCCGCCAGCCGATGCCGATGGCCTGACCGAGCGTCACGAACCGCGTGACCGGGAGGCCCGCCTCGAGCGCGCCGTCGGTGAGGGTCGTGTAGCCGACGATCGTCCCGCCTGAGTGCCCGATGACGACCACCGTCCCGCAGCCCTCCGCCGCGCAGGCGCGGATGGCGTCGATCGCGCGCGACCGGATGCTTGCCGCTTGTGCACGATCCGTGAGCAGGACGCGCAGGTCGCCGAACCAGTCGATGAGAAACGAGTCGAGCGCCGTGAACAGGGCGAAGTCCTGGAGCGGCTTGTAGGGGACGATCCGGACGATCGACAGGACGACATACAGGACCACTGACAGGAATGTCGCGAGCCACACGAATGGGGCCAGGAAGACGCGGTCGATCGCGCGCAGCAGCGCGTCCTGCCCCTCCACCCCATGGAAGATGCCGCGGACCAGCCGGCCCAGCTCGCCGCTCGGGACCAGCCACCGGTACATCTCGGACAGGGTCGGCGGCGTGACGCGCGCGGCCCACCACGCCTCGGTCAGGAGCCACGTCTGGGGGTCGTGCCCGGGCGCCGCGGGGACGTCGATCGCGACCCACGGGCGGGTGGCGCCGGTGAGGTCGATGTCGGCGGTGAGCGCGTGGTCGTTGTCGTGGGCGACGCCCGGCGTGGTCGCCGCCCAGGCGTTGACGACGCGGAGCAGAGCGTGGGCCCACAGGAGCAGGGTCTCGCCGGGCTTCTGGCTGCCGATGCCGTGAATGACGACGACGCCG
This sequence comes from Chloroflexota bacterium, assembly GCA_021786915.1. The sequence goes on along the minus strand of JAJYMP010000299.1, from coordinate 3,179 downwards.
ATGCGGCTCGGGTCCGGCAGCTGCTCGGCGGCCTGCTCCGCCTGGGCTGCCGTGGTTGCGGCGCGCTCCGCAGGGCGGGCATCGGCGAGCCGGTCGAGGTCGGCGCCGATGTTGGCGGGGCGGTCGGGCCGTCGCCCGGTGCCGCGGATGGCCATGGCCGCTCCCAGATGCGCACCCCGCGGGCAGGACGGCCCGCGCGTCGTGAGCGGCACAGTAGCGGGCGGGCCGAGCCCGGGCAACTGGCTCCGTGCTGCATCGGCCGGTCCTGCTCCGGCCCGAACCAACGCGCCAGCGCGGCTCGTGCCAGCCCGGATGCCGTCGAGCCGGCTATCGATCCGCCCTACCGCCGCCTGGCTGCGCAACAGGAGCGAAGCCCCCCGCAGAAGCGCCACGAGCCTGCGGCACGAGCGGATCGATGCTCGCCGGCAGCGCCGACGGCAGAGTGCCCCGATCCCCGGCACGCTCGCGTTCCGGTCGTGGCCTGGCAGGTCCCGATCCCGCTTCGGCCCGGCCGGGGCCATCCGGCGCAGAAAACGGTGCCGCTCACGGGATGACGGCTCGTCATGACGCCTAGCGGTCTGCGCCGCAGGCTCGCCGGGCCATGACCATCAGCTACCGGCGCGCACCAGTCTCTGCCACGAACCCGCTCTGCGCCGGCAAGGTGCATGTCGAACGTGGCATTCCCTTCGTCCTCGACGTCCGCGCGAGGGCTGGCCCGTCCCGGGTGGGGTTGATCGAGGACGGCGCAATGTTCTGTGCGTCATGCGTCCACGAGCTCAACCGCGGAGGCGAGCCGCGCTGAGCGTCGCGGTTGCTCCGGGCCGATTGGATGCGGGTCCGTCGCGCCGGCCTCGGCCGACACCCGATCCGCTCGCACCGCCGCCTGGCGGTTATCAAACCGGCGTTGCCCGGCTGGTGCAGGGGCAGCGAGCTTGGTCTCGCTCGTATCGCCGCTTGGCGGCGACAGGAGCGAACTTCCGCGCATGAGCGCCGTGGGGCGGCGGTCCGAGCGAATCGACCCTCGCGGGCCGACGCCTGGCTCCGATCGGACCGAGCATGGCTCAGCACCGGCATTCCTGACCGTAGATGACAGGAATCACCGCCCAATATCGCCTTGGCAGTTAGGAAGCCGTGCAGCAAGGGGACTTCCGTGGTCCGTCGGTTCGACCTCACCATCGACTGCGCCGATCCCGCGGCGCTCGCCCGCTTCTGGGCTGACGCCCTGGCCTACCCGTCGGCGGGCATCGAGGAGGATCCCGACAACGCCGGCGCCATGCTCGCGCCGCCGGCCGACGGCTTGCCCCTCGTCTACTTCCAGCGCGTCCCCGAGGGCAAGGTCGCCAAGAACCGCGTCCACCTGGACCTCAAGGTTGGCGGCGAGGGCGCGCTCGAGGACCGCAAGGCACGGATCGATGCCGAGGCCGCCCGCCTGGTCGCGCTGGGCGCCAGTGACCGCCGCGGCCCCATCGCCGAGGGCGGCTCCTACTGGGTCCGCATGCACGACCCCGAGGACAACGAGTTCTGCCTGGTGAGCGGCTGACGCCCCGTGAGCGGCTGGCGTCTACTCGGCCGCAGGGCGCAGTTCGAACACCACCCGGCCCTTGGCGGCTGCTCCGGATCGCGCACGCCCACGCCGTCGACGATCCGAACGAACGAGACGCCTCGGCGCATGCCGCACGCGACCGGCAGCAGGACATCGCGGAAGAACGCGACGCGCTCGGTCGGGGTCTAGCACCCGCGCAACGACCTCCTCGGACCGCGATTGACCGTGACGGCCGCCCGAGACCGTGACGCGGACGTTCGACCCCAGCGAGCCGCCCGCCCGGAGCAGCCGTTGGCTGAAGGGGTTGAACAGTGGCATGCACCACGACGCCGTCGCGGCGGGGGTGAACGGCGGTGCTCGTCATGGGACGCTCGATTCGGCGCGGCGGGTGAATGCTTCCGACAAGGAGACCCGGGACGACGCCAGACGTGACCGGCATCAGCCCTCGAGCGTCGCCCGGTCGAGGCGTCGGAGCCGGTCCGGCGCGACGAGCACGTCCAGCGTAACGATCCGGCCACGCCGCCCCGTGAAGGCGATGAGCGAGAACAGCGTTCCGCCGGGCAGCGGCACCCGTTCACGAGCACGCGCGTGGCGTTCAAGGCGAACTGCCCCCGACGAGCGCCATGTAAGCGTCGTCGTCGGAATGGAGCGTTTCGGACGAGCGACCAGTCGTCGGTGACCTCGCCCGGCGGGAGGGCCCGCCACTCCGCCTCGGTGTGCCCGTCCCGCCACGTGTCCGCCGCCCCCTCCTGCCGGACAGGCTCCGCCGCCGTTGACCATTGGCCGACCCGCGTTCATTTGACAAGGATCATCAGTATCGTCAATCTGCACAGCACAAGGAGGCGCCCCAATGAGCCAGCAGTACAAGACGGTCGCGCAGGTCGCCGAGGAGTTCTCGGTCAGCAGCGGAGCCGTGCGCGAGTGGATCACGACAGGCAAGCTCATGGCGATCCAGCCTGGCGGGGATGGCTGCGCCTACCGCATCCCGGAGGCCGCCGTGAAGGTGTTCGGTGCACGGCGGGCGGGCGTGCGGCAGCACCGGGTCCCGCGGCGGGTCAGGGCCGGCACGCCGTTCGACATCTACGATGAACGCATCCAGCCGGTGCTCGCTGAGACCGGCCTCTCGGCCGACGACCTGCTTCGCCGGCTATCCACGGACGCCGCGCTTGTGGCGCGGTACCCCTCGTTCGCCAGCGACTACTCGGCCTTCGTGCGGGCCGCGGCTCGCGCAGTGACCCAGCAGCGCCGGGCGATGAGTGCCTGAGCCGCGGGGGCTGGCCGAGGCCCGCGCACAGTCCATCCTCGACCACGCCGCGATGGACGACGCCGGCGCCTTCATCGAGCACGTGCCGCGGGGCGACCTCGAGGTCCGCCAGGCGGGCGACCTCTGGAAGGTCGACCTGCTGTTCGTGTTCCGGCTCGAGGACGGAGGCCGCGTCCTCAACTCGCCGGTCCGCCGCGGCGCGCCGGAGCCCGTACTCATCATCGAGGAGTGGCTCGACCCCACCGGTCGAACGATCGTCACGTACAACTACGACGTGACGGTCAACGAGTTCGGCCAGCACTTCGGCTTCCACCTGCACGAGCACGAGACGGGCAAGGGCATCGCTCCTCACCGACAGGGATACGGCGTGCC
>JAJYMP010000021.1 GCA_021786915.1 Chloroflexota bacterium | reverse complement strand
CCTCGGCCGACGCCTCCTCGCCCCGCCGGAACACCAGCCCCGAGAACGACACCACGAGGCCCATCGCGACGACCTCGGCCGCGTAGTCCGCCGGCCCCGAGAACGAGTGGACCACCGCGGGCGGCCGCCCGCTGAATGCGCGCCGCGCGGGCTCGCCGTCGAACCCGGCCACCCGCAGCTCGCGCACGAGCGCGTCCTGCGCATCGCGCTCCCCCGCCCGGGACCGGCAGTGGAGGATCGCGGGCTTGCCCGTCGCGAGCGCCAGCGCCAGGTTCGCGCGCAGGTTGTCGAGCTGGGCCTCCCAGGGGCTGAACATCCGGTCCGAGTCGAGCCCCGTCTCGCCGATCGCGACCACGCGCTCGTCGCGGGCCCACGCCTCGATGTCGGCCCACTCGGCCGGCGTCACCTTCGCCGCGTCGTGCGGGTGGACGCCGACGGCGGCGTCGAGGAACGGGCGGCTCGCCACGAGCTCCAGCGCCCGCGCCGAGGAGTGGCGGTTCCATCCCGGGATCAGCATCCGCTCGACGCCCGCCAGCCGGGCGCCGCCGATCACGAGGTCGACATCGGCGTCGAAGCGGTCGGCGTTGAGATGCCCGTGGGAGTCGATGAGGCGCATGCGGCGGACGATGGAGCGGGCGGCTCGGGCCTGCCCGACTAGCGCCCGAGGGCGCGCCGGATCTGGTCGATGTGGTCGCCGCGATGCGGGAACCGCTCGAACCAGTTGGGGCCGCCCCGCTCGATCGCCGCGTCGACCGCATCGTCCTCGAGGTCGGCCACGAAGTTGTCCGCGATATCGGCCGCCTCCAGCGCCAGCGCCACGGCCGAGCCCGGCGGCACCGCGCGCCAGGTCGCGACGAGCGCGTCATTGGCGCGGCTGGTGATGTCCCCGCTCACGTAGCCCGGCGCGAGGTCCCCCGACGCCGCCGCGTGCTGCCAGCGGGCGACGTGCCAGGCGTCCCAGAACGCCAGGTGCGCGAAGGCCATCGAGACGTTCCAGCCCTCGCCGAGGTCCGTCGCGAGATCCTCGTCGGACAGCGATGCGGCGAGCTCGCGCAGCGCGGCCGTGGCAGCCGCGTTCTGTGCGACGTAGGAGCGGTCTGTCATGCCTCGCCCTCCTTGGCGGCCTCGGTCTCGGCGCGCGGGAACAGCGGGCTGGGCGTCGGCGTCACGCGACCCGGCGCGGCCTGGCCGCCCCACGCGAGCCGGTCCAGGAGCGCAGGACCGCCATTGCCGTCCGGGCCGTACTCGTATGAGTAGCCCAGCTGCTCGAGCACACGGGGCGCCATGCCCGGCATGAACGGCGCCGCGGCGAGGCCCACCAGTCGGCACGCCTCCACGAGGTCGCCGAGCACGTGGCGCAGGCGCGTCTCCGCCGCCTCGTCGCCCGCCTTCGCGCGTTTCGCGAGTGACCAGGGCTGCGTCTCGTCGACCGCCTTGTTCGCGACACCGACGAAGTCCCAGAGCGCCGCCAGCGCGTCGTGCAGCAGGTATGTGTCGAGCTTGCCGCGGTAGGCGGCCAGCGTCTTCGCCCAGGTTGCGGCCGGCGTCGCGACGGCGGCGGCCTGCGGCTCCGGGCGCTCCCCCCCGAGGTAGCGGTTGACCATCGAGACGATCCGGTTGACGAGATTGCCGAAGTCGTTGGCGAGGTCCGCGTTGTAGCGGCGCACGAACGAGTCCCACGACACGTCGGTGTCCTTGTCGAAGGCCACCTCGGCGAGGGTCACGTAGCGCGCCGCGTCGGCGCCGAAGGCGGTCACCACCGCGTGCGGGTCGAGGAAGTTGCCCCGGCTCTTGCTCATGCGCTCCCCGGCCACGAGCAGCCAGCCGTGGACCCACACGTGCTCGGGCGCCTCGAGCCCCGCCGACCACAGCATCGCCGGCCAGTAGATCGTGTGGAACCGGGCGATGTCCTTCCCGATGACGTGCAGGTCGGCCGGCCACCACTTCGCGAAGCTGTCCATGTCGTCGGGGAAGCCGGCGCCGGTGATGTAGTTGATGAGCGCGTCGTACCAGACGTAGATGGTCCCCGCCCCGGGATCCCATGAGCCGTCCTCGCGCTGGGCCGACTCGCCGCTCTCCGCGATGGGGAACGGGATGCCCCACGACGCGCCGGCGCGGCTGATCGAGAAGTCCTGGAGGCCCTGGCGGATGAAGCCCAGCATCTCGTTGCGCCGGTAGTCCGGCTGGACGAAGTCGGGGTGCGCCTCGTACCAGTCGAGCAGGCGCTGCTGGTAGGCCGACAGGCGGAAGAACCAGTTGCGCTCGGTGAGGTACTGGAGCGCGACGTCGGGGTGGTTGGGGCACTGCATGCCCTTCGCGGTCTCGAACAGGTCCGACGGCGCCTTGAAGCCCTCGTTGGGGCAGTACCAGCCCTCGTAGGTGTCGAGGTAGATGTCGCCGTTGGCGTACGCGCGGCGGACCATCTCCTGGGCCGAGCGGTAGTGGTCCGGGTCCGTCGTGCGGATGAACCGGTCCGGGCTGATGAGGAGCGCCTCCTCGGAGCTCCGGAACAGCTCGACCTTCTCGTCCACGAACTCGCGCGGCGTGATCCCGCGCGCCGCGGCGGACTGGGCGATGTTGACCGAGTGCTCGTCCGTGCCCGTCAGGAACCGCGTGTCGTCGCCCTGCATCCGGTGCCACCGTGCGATGACGTCCGCGCCGATGACCTCGTACACGGTGTGGAGGCCCGGCGCGTTGTTCGCGTAGGCGATGGCGGTGGTCAGGTAGAAGCGACGGCGATCGGACATGGTCCGGCGATGGTAGCAGCGCGCGGCACCGGTTCGGCGCGCTGGTCGAGCCCCGGCGAGTCACGCCAGACTCGTGGGCGCCCTGGTCCGGCACGGTCCGCGCCCCGAGACCCAGCTGCGGGGAGCGACCCACGCTCAGCGACCCTCAATCTCAGTCAGGCGCGACTCGCGCGGGGTCGTCCGGATCCGAGGCAAGGCTCACGCTCCGTCCTTCACGTTCTGCAACAGCCGCATCTGCAGCATCGTGCTCGACGACCCGGCGTCGGCGAAGGAGGCCACGCTGTTCGTGCCAGCGCTCCGCGGTGACGACCCGCATCGCAACGGGATGCTGCCGCTGCCCTCGGACTTCACGGACAGCGACCTGACGGTCTACACCAGCGCGGGCAAGAGGCAGGCCTACAACGCCGTGGCGTGGATCACCGGCACGCTTGACAACGAACCCGCCGAGAAGGAGCGCGACCTCGAGGTGACGGTCACCGAGCCCTGGGGCTGACCGACCCAGGGCACGTGGCGGAGCCGCTCAGTGCCGGAAGTGACGCCTCCCGGTGACGAGCATCGCCGCGCCCGCCTGCTCCACGAGCGTGAGCACCTCCGCGTCGCGGATGGAGCCGCCCGGCTGGACGATCGCGGTCACGCCGGCATCGAGCAGCGCCTCCGGGCCGTCGGGGAACGGGAAGAACGCGTCTGAGGCCGCGACGGCACCCGCCGCACCGCCCCGCTCCGCCTGGAACGTGCGCGCCTTGTCCACGGCCTGGCGGCACGCGTCCACGCGCGACACCTGCCCGGAGCCCAGCCCGACGAGCATCCCCCCGCGCACGAGGACGATCGAGTTGGACACGACCCCGCGGCACAGGCGCCAGGCGAGGTCGAGGTCGGCCCGTTCCCGCTCGGACGGCTGCCGCGACGTGGCGCACGCCCAGGTCGACGGGTCGTCGGGCTGCGTGTCGGGCGCCGTCACCAGCACCGCCCCGCCGGCCGTCCGGAACGAGCCGAGGTAGTCGACGCCCGCGAGCCCGCGCGCCGCCGGCCCGGACCGGTCCGCCGAGGCGTCGATCGAGGGATCCAGCACCAGCCGCAGGTTGGGCTTGGCGGCGAGCACCTCGCGCGCCCCCTCCTCGTACGCCGGCGCGACGACGACCTCGAGGAAGATCGACGTCAGCTTCTCGGCCAGCGCCCGGTCCACGGTCCCGGTCACCGCCACCACTCCGCCGTACGCGGACACCGGATCGCCGGCGTACGCGTCCTCCCAGGCCTCCAGCAGCGTCGGCCGCTCCGCAGCGCCGCAGGGGTTCGTGTGCTTGACGATGACGACGGCCGGACCGCGCATCAGGCGCGCGAGGTTCGCCGCGCCCGACGCGTCGAGCACGTTGTTGTAGCTGAGCGCCTTGCCCTGGAGCGGCGGCTCGCCGCCCGCGAAGGGCCCCTCGCCCGGTCGGGGCTCGCGGTCGGTCCGGCGGTAGCGCGCGGCCGGCTGGTGCGGGTTCTCGCCGTAGCGCAGGGTCTCGACCTTCTCGAGCGAGATCGTGAGCGACGCCGGGTACGGGTCGCCGGACGTGGGCAGCCCCGGCTCGTCGGGCAGGTCGATGCCGGCCTCGAGCATGCGGCCCGGCAGCTCGTTCGAGATGCGGGCATCGTAGGCAGCCGTGTGGCGGAACGCCTCCACGGCCAGGGCTGAGCGCAGCCCCGGCGGGATCTCGCCGAACTCGTCAAGGGCGGCCAAGACGGCCGCGTACCGCGCAGGCGAGGTCACGATGGCCACGGACGCGTGGTTCTTCGCCGCGGCCCGGACCATCGACGGCCCGCCGATGTCGATCTCCTCGACCAGTTCGTCGAACGTGATCCCCGGCCGGCGCGCGGCGGCGGCGAAGGGGTACAGGTTGCTCACCACCACGTCGAACGGCGCGATCCCGAAGGCGGCCAGCGTCTCGCGGTGGTCGGCGCGGCGGCGGTCCGCCAGCAGTCCGGCGTGGATCCGCGGGTGGAGCGTCTTGACGCGACCGTCGAGCATCTCGGGCGAGCCCGTGACGGCGGCGACATCGGTCACCGGGAGACCGGCCTCGCGCAGGGCGCGCGCCGAGCCGCCCGTCGACACCAGCTCCCAGCCGCGCGCCACCAGCCCGCGCCCCAGGTCGACCAGGCCGGTCTTGTCGTACACCGACAGCAGCGCCCGGCGCGGCTTCGGCGCCCGGGCGTCGAGCGCCGCGGGATCGATGGTCGCCCGCCGCGCCCCGGCCGGCGCTGACACCGCCCCCGCCAGGAGCGCGGCCACAGCCTGCGGCA
>JAJYMP010000372.1 GCA_021786915.1 Chloroflexota bacterium | reverse complement strand
CGTTGTCGATCGGCTCGGTGCCCGGGCTCCCGGCCACCGTCCCCCGCTCGGCGAACCTCCGCGCGAGGGCCGCCACGTCCAGGCCCGCCTCCGCGTGGACGCCGCCGCCCGCGTCGGTGATGGCGACGATCCGCGCCCCGGCCTCGGCGAGGAGCCGCGCGGCCGCCTCGCCGACGTTGCCGAAGCCCTGGACCGCCACCGTCGCGCCGGCGAGCTCGAGCCCGGTCCGGCGGGCGGCGTCCTCGACCGTGTAGACGATGCCCTGCCCGGTCGCGTCAGCGCGGCCCGCCGACCCGCCGAGGGAGACGGGCTTGCCTGTCACGACGCCGGGGATCGAATAGCCCGCGTGCATGGACACCGTGTCCATGAACCAGGCCATGGTCTGGGCGCTCGTGCCCGCGTCCGGCGCCGGGATGTCGGAGTCCGGCCCGACGATCGGCTGGAGCTCCGTGGCGAAGCGCCGCGTGAGGGCCTCGAGCTCCTTGGCGCTCATCGCGGCCGGGTCGCACGCCACCCCGCCCTTCGCCCCGCCGAAGGGGACGCCGACGAGCGCGCACTTCCACGTCATCCACATCGCGAGCGCCCGGACGTCGTCGAGGTCGGCATTCGGGTGGTACCGGAGTCCGCCCTTCGCCGGGCCGCGCGACACGTTGTGCTGGACGCGGTACCCCGTGAAGACGCGCACCGACCCGTCGTCGAGCTTCACCGGGAAGCGGGCGACGTACTCGCGCTGCGCCGAGCGGAGCACCGCCCGCAGCCCGGGCTCGAGGCCGAGGTGGTCGGCGGCCGCGTCGTACTGGGCGAGGGCCGCGGCGAGGGCGCGGGCGCCGGGCGTGGCCGGCGCGCTGGGGTCTGTCCTGAGGTCGGTGGGCATCGGGGTCTCCGGGTGGATGGGCGATCCCCCGATGCTCGGGCGCGTCGGGAAGCAGCCGGGGGAACCGGCGTGAACGCGCCGTGAAAGCTGGGCACGCCGTGTTCACGCCCCGTTCACGCGCGTTCCCCTGGGCGTTCGGGCGGCGCGGCGAGGATGGCCGCGGCGGTGCAAGCGCGCCGTTCTCGCGGGGCCGCCGCGGTCATGCGATGGCGGCCCCTCCACTCCTGAGGAGGCCGCGATGCCGCCGATCCAGCTCGACTGCACCGCTCCCGCGGAGGGGGCGAGGATCGCGCCCGATGCGCTCGACGCCGTCCGCGCCGAGATCGTCTCGATCGAGGCCGAGCTGGCCCGTGCCGGGCGCGGGGCGGACACGCGGTGGCGCGGGACGACGGGGGCTCTGGCCCTGCGCCAGAGACTCGACGCGCTGCGGGAGGTCCTCGCGGCGGCGGTCCCCGAGCCGGACCCCTCGGTGGCCGCGATCGGACGGCGGGTGACCCTCGAGGACGAGTCGGGCCACGGCGCCTCGTACGCGATCGTCCTCCCGGGCGACGGCGACCCGTCGCGGGGATGGGTCTCGATCGGCAGCCCCCTCGGCCGGGCGGTGGCGGGCCGGCGAGTCGGCGACCGGCCGGTCGTGCACGCGCCGGGCGGCGTCTGGTCCGCGCGCATCGTCGCCGTCGGGTGAGCGGGGCTATCCTGCTGCGCATGCCGCGCAGACCGCAGCCCTCAGGCGCAGACGCGCGTCCCGCCGCGCCGGAGGGCGGCGGGGACCAATCGCCCCTGCTCCACGCCGCGCTGGTCCTCGTCGGGCGCTCCGCGACGGCCGGAGAGCTGACTGTCCGGTTCCGGGAGGCGGGCGCCGTCGTGGAGGAGGCCGCGTGCCAGCGCCTGCTCGAGGAGCTCGGCGACCTCGGCCTGGTGCGGGCCGGTCGCCACGGGCGGGGCGGGCGCCGCTACGTGCGGACCTCCCTCGGCCAGCGGACTGTCGCCGGGGGCGTGCACGGCGAGGCCGCGGTGGCCCTGGAGGAGCTGGAGCGGCTCCGCACCGACCTGCTCTCCACGATCGCGCACGAGCTGCGGACCCCGCTCACCGCCGTCCGGACCGGCGTCGGCCTCCTCCGCGACCCCACGTCCGACCCCACGGCGGAGCAGCACCAGGCGCTGCTCGCGTCGATCGAGCGGAACGCGGACCGGATGCAACGGCTCGTCGGCGACATCCTCGAGCTGTCGCGCTTCCGCGCGGGCGGCGTGGCGCTCCAGCTCCGGCGCTTCGACGCAGCTGGCCTGGCCGAGTCCGCCGCCGCGGCCGTCGCGCCGCTCGCCGCTGGACGCGGCCAGCGCATCGAGCTGGAGTCCGCGCTGCCCGCCGGCCACGCGGTCTACGGCGACCGCAGGCGGCTCGAGCAGGCGCTGATCAACCTCGTGGCCAACGCCCACCGCTTCTCGGACGACGGGGCGGTCGTCCGCGTGCGGCTCGGGCGGCGGGGCGACATGACGGCCTGGAGCGTCGAGGACGACGGCCCGGGGATCCCCGACGCGGACCGGGCGCGGCTGTTCGAGCGGTTCTTCGTGGGCCGGAACGACCGGTCCGGGCCGCGGGAGGGCGTCGGGCTCGGGCTGCCCACGGCGCTCGCGATCGCGCAGGCCCACGGCGGCACCATCGAGGTGGCGAGCGCGGTGGGCGCGGGGAGCACCTTCACCCTGGTCGTGCCGACCGCCGGGCCGGAGGACGAGCCGTGATGCGCATCCTCGTCGTGGACGACGAGCCGGACGTCGTCGAGTCGGTGCGGCTGGGATTCGCGCTCCAGTGGCGCGAGGTGGAGGTCCTCGGGGCGGGCGAGGCCGACGCGGCGCTCGACATCGTGGAGCGCGAGGCCCCGGACATCGTGCTCCTCGACATCGGCCTCCCGGGGCGCGACGGCTTCGAGGTCCTCCGCGAGCTGCGCGAGTTCTCGGACGTCCCGGTCGTGATGCTGACGGCGCGGGACGACGCGATGGACAAGGTGAAGGGCCTCGAGCTCGGGGCGGACGACTACGTCACCAAGCCCTTCAACCACCTCGAGCTGATGGCGCGCGTCCGGGCCGTCCTCCGGCGCCACGACATGCCGGCCCCGGCGAGCCGGGCGCCGTCGTTCCGGTCGGGCGACCTCGAGGTGGACTTCGCGCGCCAGGAGGCGCGCCTGCGCGGCGAGCGCCTCGACCTCACGCCGACGGAGTACAAGCTCCTGTACCACCTCGTCCGGAACGCCGGCCACGTCCTCCAGCACGGGACGCTGCTCGCGAAGGTGTGGGGCCGCGAGTACATGGACGAGACGGACTACGTCCGGGTCTACATCCGGCGGCTGCGGGACAAGCTCGGCGACGACCCCGAGCACCCGCGGTACATCCAGACGGAGCGGAGGCTCGGGTACCGGTTCATCGCCCCGGGGAGCAGGGCGGCCGGGCCCAGGGGCTGAGGTCGGCCGGCTCGCGGCACCGCGCTGCGGAGGCCCTGGCCACCGGCGCCGCGCCGAGGCCGAGCACCTATTCACGGATCGTTCACGTGGCTTCGCGCGTTCCGTTCCCGGCGACTGCGAGGATGAAGGCCGGAGCACACCGGCTTTGGATGGTCGCGTGCTGCGTCCAGCGACATCGATCGCCAGAGGATCGGACAGGAAGCAGAGGAGACCAGCGATGCCCCGACGGCCACGCCGAATCAACCCCGTACACCGCCTGATCACGCCGGCGGCAGCCGCAGTCAAGCGGCGGGTGCCGCGGATCCGCCGCCGCTTTCCGACGATCCCGCCGCGCTGGGCCTTGGGACGGCGACTCCACTGGCTGGGCAAGGCCGAGCGGGGGCCGCGATGAACCCGATCCTCGTCGGCTATGACGGATCGGACGGCGCGAACGCCGCAGTCGAGCTCGTGGGCGCGCTCGCCAGCGCGTCGGGCGCACCGGTGCTCCTGGTGACGGCGGTCCCTGACATCCGAGCCGTGCGAAGTGCCTGGGGCGCGCTCGTCCTGGACTCGGCGGCCGACATCGACCGTGACCTCACCGCGCAGGCCGAGGCGACGCTCGCGGCGCCGTTGGCCCGCCTGCGCGCGCTGGGCGTGCGGTGCGACTCCCTCGTGGCCCGCGGCCGAGCCCCGCAGGTCATCGCGTCGGAGGCGTCGCGGGTCGGGGCCGGATTGGTGGTGGTCGGCTCTCGCGGGCTCGGCCCGATCCGATCGGCCGTCCTCGGGTCGGTGTCCCAGGAGGTCGTCGACCTGGCCCGCTGCCCCGTGCTGGTCGCGCGCGGCCCGCGGATCGCGCGGATCATTCTGGGCACGGACGGCTCGCCCGGCGCGGAGGCGGCCGAGCGGGTCCTGGCCTCGCTGCCCATCGCGGGCCGGGTCCCGGTCAGGGTCGTCAGCGTCGCCGAGGTCCTCCGCCCGCTGGCCACCGGCATCGCGCCGACGCTCTATGCCGAGGCGCTCGCCTGGCAGGCCGAGTACGAGGCCGAGGCCAGACGTCAGCAGCTCCGGGTCGCCGAGGACGCAGCCGAGCGGTTCCGGGCCGCTGGCATCGACGCGGAGGCCTCGGTGCACACCGGTGATCCCGCTGCCGAGCTGCTGACCGTCGCCGACGCCCCGACGGACCTGGTCGTCGTGGGGACGCGCGGCCTGACGGGGATGAAGCGGCTCGCCCTCGGCAGCGTGGCCCGCCGCGTCCTCCACCACGCCAAGGCATCCGTGCTGGTCACCAGACTGCCGACGCCCGCTCCTCCCTCACGCCCACGGTAGTCCGGGGAGCGGCGCGCCGCGGTCCCAGTGCGCGGCGAGGTCGCGGGGCAGGACGGTCGTGTAGCCGTGCTCGCGCAGCCAGTCGAGCTGCGCCGTGAGCGCGGAAGGGAGCGTGTCGTAGGCGAGGAAGCGCTGCCGCGCGGCCGCCGTCCACGACGCGAAGCCCGGCGGGGCCGCCTGCACCCGGTGGTAGTAGAGGACCGGGACCACGCCCTCTGCCGAGGGCTGGGGCGCCGGCGGCAACGCCAAGAGGGGGGACGTCGCCGCCGGCTGGGGGGTGGCCGGGACCCGATGAGGATCGGGCCGGTCGGATGTGGTGGGCCCCGGCCGCACCGCGGCCGGGGGGGCCGCGCCGGGCGTGACCGGCGCGGCCGGTGGCGGCGTCGCCTCGCAGGC
>JAJYMP010000285.1 GCA_021786915.1 Chloroflexota bacterium | reverse complement strand
GCCACGCCGTCTCGGTGACCGAGCGGTACGGGAGGCGGCCGATGGGCGCGACGTCGAGGCCGAAGGCGAGGGCGCGCATGGTGGGGTTGCCCACGACGACCATCTCGACCAGCTGCCGCCGATCTAGGCCCAGTTCGGAGCACAGCCGCTTGAGCTCGTGGTTCAGCGCCCGGCGGAGCGCGAGGCGCAGCTCGCCGGGCCGCTCGGCCTCGTAGCTGATCCGGGTCATGACGTCGCTGCCGCCGAAGCGCTGGGGGTTCTCGATGGACGCGATGGCCAGGACAGCGCCCGAGCGCAGGTCCACGAGCTCGAGCACGACGGTCGTGGTGCCCACGTCGAGTGCCACGCCGACGATCGCGCCGCCGGCGGCACCGAGGTCCGTGCCGTCGTCGGCCACCACCCGGCCTTCGACCTCGTGCACGGCGGGGTCGAGGTCGGGGTCCACCCGCTGCTCGTCGGGGGCGAGCAGGATGCGCAGCCGGCGGCGGAGGACGCGGAACTCCACGTCCTCATTCGCCGTGGCGACGCTGGCCTGGCAGGCGAGCCTGAACGAGGGGCCGAGGAAGGCCTCCTCGGCGGTGGGCGGCGTGAGCTGGTCGCCGCCCGATCGGATCTCGACCACGCACTCGTGGCAGCGCCCGGTCCTGCGGCACGAGGCGGGCACGACGACCGAGAGCTCGCCGGCGACGTCGAACAGCGACTGGCCGGGCAGGAGCGGGCGACGCTCGGAGCCGTGGATGAACTCGGGCATCGAGAGAGTCTAGGTGAGCCCCATCGGGGTCCGCCAGCCGAGCGGCCCTCGGCGACGGGACCTTCCGCCCTACCCTGGGATGCCGTCGGGGCTGGACGCTCCCCGTACCTCCGCCCGCTCATCGAGGGGTTTGTGCTGCAACGCACCCCGAACGCACCCGCGCGGCCCCTCGCCCTGGCTCCGACTGCCTGCCGCGGCCTCGATTCGCTGTCCCCCTCGATGGGCCAGCTTGGCCGCAGGCGCCTCGCGCGGTGGTATCCAAGGTTCGGCGACCTGCCCGGCAAGCCGCCACCACGGGACGAGGGCCAGACCCCGCGGATCGGGACGACCCTGGAGCGCGCCGAACACGTCCCCCGGACGGCGCCCCAGCCCTGATCCGAGTCCACGCGACGCACCGCCAGCCGGCGGCACGCCGGCAGGCAACCGGAGGAGACACACACCATGAGCGAGGAACTGTTCGCCCAGATGCGCCAGGCCGTCATCGACGGCGACACGGCTGCGGCGGCGGCCCTGGCCGAGCAGGCGCTGGCGGACAACATCCCGCCCCTGGACGCGATCGAGCTGGGCTTCGTGCCGGGCCTCACCCTCGTGGGCGAGCAGTTCGGCGCGGGCGACCTCTTCCTGCCCGACATGATGCTGGCGGCCCGGGCGATGCAGAAGGCGATCGCCATCCTCGAGCCCGAGATGAAGCGGCAGGCGACCCAGCGCCACGTCCTCGGGCGGGTGGTCCTGGGCACCGTCAAGGGCGACATCCACGAGATCGGCAAGAACCTCGTGGGGATGATGCTCGCGACCAGCGGCTTCGAGGTTCACGACCTCGGCGTCGACGTGGCGCCCGAGCGGTTCGTCACCGCCGCGCAGGAGCACGATGCCGACATCGTGGGCGTGTCCGCCCTGCTGACGACCACGATGGCCGGGCAGCGGACGGTGGTCGAGCAGTTCGACGCCGCCGGTCTCCGCCCGAAGTGCCGGGTGATCGTCGGCGGTGCGCCCGCGTCGTCCACGTGGGCGGCCGAGATCGGCGCCGACGGGTACAGCGAGGACGCGATCGGCGCGGTCGCGCTCATCCGCGGGATGGTCGGGGCCTGATCCCGGGCTGCGGGCTCTGCCGGGCGGCGCGCCGCCTGGCGCCGGGCTCGCGGTCCACTCCGGGCGGTCGAACCGCCCTCTCCGGCGGCCATCGCCGCCTGCACACGGCTGCCGGGTCGCCAGCTCGACCCGGCCGGAGGCAGACATGAACACAGCTTCGGCAACGGCTGCTGGCGTGCGGCCTCGCCTCGAGGTCCTCTCGCCCGCCGCGATCCGACGCATCCACGAGGCGACCCTCGAGGTCATCGAGAACGTCGGCGTGCGCTTCCCATCCGAGCAGGCGCTCGACATCTGGGAGGCCAACGGCGCGACGGTCGACCGCGCGACCAGCATCGTCAAGGTGCCGGCGCACCTCATGGAGGCCGCCCTCCGCACGGCTCCGCCCGCGTACACCCTGGCCGCCCGCAACCCGGCCCAGGACCTGCCGCTCGACGGGCACCACGTCCACGTCGCCACCGACGGCTGCGGGATCGAGGTCCTCGACCCGTGGACCCTCGAAGTCCGGCGGTCGACGCTGGCCGACGTGGCGGACATCGCGCGGGTCGCCGACGCGCTGCCGCAGGTGGGCTTCCACTGGGTCGCGGTGTCCGCGCAGGACGTCGACCCGGCGACGCGCACGCACGAGGAGCTGCTCGCCGTCTGGCGCAACTCCACCAAGCACGTCCAGACCGAGACCGTGGTCACCGGTCCGGACGCGCGCACGGCGATCGAGATGGCGGCTGCGGTGGCGGGCGGGCGCGATGCCCTGCGGGCACGCCCCGTCCTCTCGCTCATGCAGTGCACGATCAGCCCCCTCGCCCACGACGGCGGGCCGATCGAGGCGTCGCTCGTCGCCGCCGAGGCCGGCGTACCGGTCGGGTTCATGACGATGGCGTCGTGCGCGTTCAGCGGGCCGGCCACGATCGCGGGCTCGCTGGTCGTCGGCAACGCCGAGGTCATCAGCGCGATGGCGCTGATGCAGCTGGCGTACCCGGGCTCGCCCGTGTACTACGCGGCGGCACAGACCGCGATGGACCTGCGGTCCGGCGCCTACACCGGCGGCGGTCCTGAGGACTTCCTGTTCGGCGCGGCCACCAACGAGCTCGCCGACTTCTACAACGTGCCGCTCTCGATGGGCGCGTTCGCGACCGGCGACAAGCGCTCGGGCTGGCAGGCCGGGCTCGAGAACGGGCTGTCGTCGTTCATGGCGTCCATCTCCGGCGCCGACATGCTGCTGGGAGTGGGGCTGCTCCACGGGTCGCGGATCTGGTCGTTCGAGCAGATGGTGCTCGACTGCGAGATCGCGTCGATCGTGGAGTCGATGCTCCGGGGCATCCCGTTCGACGACGAGGCGCTCGCGCTCGAGGCCATCGCCGAGGTCGGGCCGGGCGGCGAGTACCTCACGCTCCCGCACACGCGCAAGGCGATGAAGGGGCTCTGGAAGGCCACCTACATGGACCGGCGCACGTACGGCCAGTGGCTCGACGACCCGGACAAGTTCCACCGCGAGGCGCTCGAGAAGGCGCGCGCGCTCATCAGGAACCACCAGCCCGAGCCGCTCGACCCGGCGCTCGACGCCGAGCTCGTGGGGCTCATCAAGCGGCACCAGGCCACCGCCGCCGTCGGTTGACGGCCGCGCCCTGATCGCTCTGCCACCTCATCGTGCCCGGCCGGTCGCCGCTGGCCGGGCACGCTCCTCCCGCCATTCCGGAGACGTCAATGCGACCCCGCTTCGAGCTCCTCGAACCTGCCCTGATCGACCGCGTCGTGGACGAGGCGCTGGCCCTGCTGGCCAGGCCCGGCGTCAAGGTCGAGGAGCCCGAGGCCGTCCGCCTCCTCGTCGGCGCCGGTGCGTCGCCCGACGGCAACCGCGTGTCGATCCCGGACGCGATGGTCCACCGGGCGCTCGACACCGTGCCCCACGCGTTCGACCTCTACGACCGGGCGGGCAACCCCGCCGTCCGGTACGGCTCGGGCGCCGTCCACTTCGACCCGGGGTCGTCCGGGGTGTCGGTCCTGGACCCCGACACGCTCGAGACGCGGGCCTCGATGGCGGCCGACCTGGCGCGGATCACCCGCGTCGCCGACGCGCTGCCCGCCTACGACGCGGTCTCGACGGCGATCGTGTGCCACGACGTGCCGACCGAGATCGGCGACCTGTACCGCCTGTTCGTCTGCCTCGCCAACTCGGACAAGCCCATCGTCACCGGCGCGTTCACGCCGCGTGGGTCCGGCGCGATGCTCGACCTGCTCGCGCTCGACGCGGGCGGGCGCGCGGCTCTGCGCGACAAGCCCCGTGCGGTGTTCGACGTGTGCCCCTCGCCGCCCCTCACCTGGTCGGAGTTCGCCTGCCGCAACATCATGGACCTCGGGCATGCCGGAGTTCCCGCCGAGATGGTCTCGATGCCGCTGGCGGGCGTGGCTGCGCCGGTCACTTTGATCGGGTCGATCGTCCAGCATGCAGCCGAGTGCCTGGCGGGGATCGTGCTCCACCAGCTGGCGGCCCCGGGCGCGCCGATCGTGTGGGGCGGGGCTCCCGCGATCGTCGACATGCGAACGGGCGCCACGCCGATGGGCGCCATCGAGACCGCGATGATCGACGGCGGGTACGCGGCCGTGGGCCACTCGCTGGGCCTGCCGACGCACGCGTACATGGGCGCAACGGATTCGAAGGTGATCGACGCGCAGGCCGGGCTCGAGGCCGGGATGACCGCGCTCGTGGGCGCGCTGGCAGGCGTGGACCTCATCTCCGGACCGGGGATGCTCGACTTCCTGCTGGCGCAGTCGGCCGAGAAGCTGGTCATCGACGCGGAGGCGATCGGCATGGCGCAGCGGCTGCTGCGGGGGATCGGGACGCCCACCGAGTCGCTGGCCGTCGCGTCCTTCGAGGCGGCGGGTCCTGAGGGGCGGTTCCTCGAGCTGCCCGAGACGCGGCGGCTCTTCCGCTCGGAGCAGTTCCTGCCGTCGCGGATCATCGACCGGTCCTCGCGGCGGGCGTGGCTCGACGCGGGCGGGCTCGACGCGTTCGGGCGGGCGCGCGTCCGCGTGGAGGAACTGATGGCGACGCATCCGCTGCCGGTTGTCCACCGCTCCGTGGCTGCCGCGATGGCTTCGCGGGTCCGTGAGGCGGGGGCGCCATTCGGGCTGGGCGATGCGCTGCCGGGCGTGCCGGAGGACTTCGGCATCGGCTGACGGCCGCGTGGCGCGCTGGGAGCGCCAAGGCGCCGCGG
>JAJYMP010000448.1 GCA_021786915.1 Chloroflexota bacterium | reverse complement strand
GCCACCCCGGCCGCGTCGAGCGCCTTGCGCACCGACTCGAGGTCCGAGGGCTCGGTGTAGATCTCGATCGGGTCGGTCTCGGTGTCCACGTCGGCCGCGCCCGCGTCGATGGCGGCCAGCGCCACCTCGTCGGGGTCGACGCCATCCCGGGCGACGGTGATGAGCCCGCGGACCTCGAACTGCCAGGCGACGGCGCCCGAGCCGGCGAGCTGCCCGCCGGCCTTGGTGAAGATGGAGCGCACCTCGGCTGCGGTCCGGTTCCGGTTGTCCGTGGCCGTCTCGACCAGGACGGCGACGCCGCCGCTGCCGTAGCCCTCGTAGGTGATCTCCTCGTACACGACGTCGCCGCCGGCACCGGTCGCCTTCTCGATCGCCCGCTTGACGTTGTCCGCGGGCATGTTGATCGAGCGGGCCTTGTCCATCGCCAGGCGCAGCCGGTAGTTCGCGTCAGGGTCGCCGCCGCCTGCGCGGGCCGCGACCATGATCTCGCGGGCGACCTTGGTGAACATGGCGCCGCGCTTGGCGTCATTGACGCCCTTCTGGCGCTTGATCGTTGACCACTTGGAATGTCCGGACATCGGCCGGGAGTATACCGACTATCAACCGACTATCATCGGGTCAACGGGTCCGGTTTCCGATTTCACGCGTCCCGCGGCCCAGGGACGGACCTGGCATCGCAACCGAGCGCAGCCTGCGCCCACTGCCCCGCGTCGTGTCCGGGCCTTGCGGTCCGGCACACCGGAGCCATACCGAGAGGAACCGCGCGCGATGACCTTGAAGAGCCACGACCTCGCCCACATCAGGAGTGTCGTCCTCGCCGGCCATGCCGGCGGGGGCAAGACAACGCTGGCGGAACAAGTCCTGTTCCGCGCGGGGGCGATCCCCCGGCTGGGTCGGGTTGACGACGGCACGGCGCACCTCGACTACGAGCCTGAGGAGCAGAAGCAGCACCGATCGCTGGCGCTGGCCGTGGGCACGTTCGAGCACGGCGAGCACGAGATCACGGTGGTCGACACCCCCGGCTACCCGGACTTCGTCGCCGAGATGATCGAGGGCTTCCACGCCGCCGACGCCGCCCTGTTCGTGATGGACGCGTCGGGCCACGTCGAGGCCGGCCTGGAGAACGCCGTCAAGGTCGGGCGGTCCACCAGGACCGCCGCCTGCTTCGTCATCAACAAGTGCGATCGCGAGAACGCCGACCCCTCGGGTGCCCTGGACGCGCTGCGCGCCGCGTTCGGCACCAAGGTGGCCCCGCTGCACCTCGCCATCGGCGCTGCGGAGACGTTCACCGGCTACGTGGACCTCGTCCATCGTCGGGCGTACCAGCTCGACGGCGGCAAGGAGGTCGAGATCCCCGTCCCGGCGGAGCTGGCAGACGAGGTGGCGATGCGCCGCGACCAGCTGCTCGAGGCCGCGGCGGAGGCCGACGACGCCGTGTTCGAGAAGTACCTCGGCGAGGAGGAGATCACCGACGCCGAGCTCGACGCGTGCCTCCACAAGGGCGTCCGCGAATCGATCCTCGCGCCGGTGCTCGTCACGTCCGCCACCAAGGGCATCGGCCTCAACGCGCTCCTCGACGCCATCGTGCGGTACCTCCCCTCGCCCGAGGAGGAGGGCCCGTTCGCGGCGCAGGACAAGGCGGGCAAGGCCGTCGAGGTCGCCGCGACCGCCGCCACGCCGCTGGTCCGGGTGTTCAAGACCGCCGCCGACCCGTTCGTCGGCCGCCTCACCTACCTGCGCGTCCTGGCCGGGACCCTCAAGAGCCAGAGCTCCGTGTTCAACAGCACCAAGGGCGAGGACGAGCGCATCGGCCAGCTGCTGTTCCTACACGGCAAGGAGCAGGAGCCGGCCGCCGAGCTGCGCGCGGGCGAGATCGGCGCGATCGCGAAGCTGGGCGTGACCGAGACCGGCGACACCCTCACGACGCGCGACGCCGCGCTCAAGCTCGACGACATGGCCTTCCCCGACCCGACGCTCCAGGTGGCGATCGAGCCGCTGTCCAAGGGCGACCTCGACAAGATGGGGCCGGCCCTCCAGCGGATGCTCGAGGAGGAGCCCACCGCGCGCGTTGAGCGCTCAGAGACCGGCGAGCAGATCCTGCGCGCGGTCGGCGAGGCGCACGTCGCGGTCATCTGCGAGCGGCTCAAGCGCAAGTTCGGCGCCGCCATCGTCACCCGCACGCCCACGGTCCCCTACCGCGAGACCATTCGCGGCACCACGAAGGCCCACGGCCGGTACAAGAAGCAGACCGGCGGGCACGGCATGTTCGGCGACGTGTGGATCGAGCTCGCGCCCAACCCCGCGGCGGGCGTCGAGTTCGCCGAGAAGGTCGTGGGCGGCACCGTCCCCAAGGGGTTCTTCCCGGGCATCGAGAAGGGCGTCCGCGAGACGGCGGCCGAGGGCGTCCTCGCCGGCTTCCCGCTGATCGACTTCAAGGCGACGCTCTACGACGGCTCGTTCCACCCGGTGGACTCCAACGAGCTGTCGTTCAAGATCGCCGCCTCCATGGCGCTCAAGGAGGGCGTCATGCAGTCCAAGCCCGTGCTCCTCGAGCCGATCATGGCAGTCGACATCCGCGTCCCCGAGCAGTACATGGGCGAGGTCAACCGGGACCTCAACGGCCGACGGGGCCGGGTGCTGGGGATGGACACCGCTGAGGGTGCGCAGGTCATCTCGGCTCACGTCCCGCAGGCGGAGCTGTTCTCGTACGCGACCGAGCTGCGCTCGCTGACCGGTGGGCGCGGGACGTTCTCGGCGGTGCTCGACCACTATGAGGACGTGCCGTCGAACTTGGCCGAGAAGATCATCGATGCCCACAAGAAGGAGCACAAGGACGAGGGGCACTGACCCTCGGCCCGCCTACGTTGACGCGGCGCCGGCCTCCGGCGCCGCGTTTCGATTCCCACCAGCCCAGCCGGACTATGCCTGCGTCTCTTGATTAGGAAGCAGCCGATGGCGAGAGTCCTTCAAGGTGCTCGAGGGTCGACCCGCCCGACGGAGAGGAGTGCCCCGATGACAGAAGGCACGAGGAGACAACCGAGGCTGGTGTTGCTGTGTGGCCTGCCCGCCTCGGGCAAGACGACGCTCGCGCGCGAACTTGGGGACGCCTACGGGGCGGTCCGGCTGAACCCCGATGAGTGGGAACGGTCCCTGGGCATTGACCCCTTTGACGGGGACTTCCAGGTCAGACTCGAAGCCGAGTTCGCGCGACTCACCGAGCGGCTCCTCACGCTCGGAACGTCGGTGATCCTGGAATGGGGCTTCTGGGCGCGGTCAGAACGCGACGAGAAGCGAGACCTCGGGCGATCGCTCGGCGCGGCGGTCGAGCTCCGTTTCCTCGATGTGCCTTACGACGAGTTGGTGCGGCGGGTCGTGGATCGTCACGCCAACGGGGGCCTCGCGATCACCGAGAGCCACATGGAAGGGTATCGAGGTCGCTTCCAGCCGCCAACGGATGACGAGCTGGCTCTCTACGACTCGCCCCTGTAGGCCAGGCACCCAACAGCCGGGCACCCGGCGTCAGCGGCTCAGGTCGTGGCCCTCGATCGCGCTGATCAGCTCGTGCACCGAGACCTTGCCCTCGTAGAGTGCGCGGCCGACGATGACGCCCGCGGACCCCGCGGCCTGGACGGCCAGCACGTCCTCGAGCGACGAGATGCCGCCCGAGGCGATGATCCGCCCGCGGCCGCGACGCACCAGCGAGCGCAGCAGGGCCACGTCGGGGCCCCCCAGGAGCCCGTCGCGGGCGATCGCGGTGACCTCGAACGTGTCGATGCCCGACGCAGACAGCATGTCGAGGGCGTCGGTGGCGGGGACGCCCGCCGACCCCTGGCGCCAGCCCTCGCCGTAGGCCATCCCGTCGCGGATGTCGAGCGACCCCACGACCCGGGCCGGTCCGTAGCGGGCGACGAGGCCGAGGGCGAAGGCCGGGTCGCGCAGCGCCGCCGTGCCCACCGACACGCGGCTGGCCCCGGTCCCCAGCGCCCCCGCCACGGCCTCGGCGGTGCGGAGTCCCCCGCCGACCTCGACGCGGATGCGCCCGTGAACCTCGGCCACGATCTCGGCCACGAGCTCGAGCTGCATGGGCTCCCCGCGCCGGGCGCCGTCCAGGTCCACAACGTGGAGCCAGGTGGCGCCAGCATCGGCGAACTCGCGGGCCACCGCGACCGGCTCCTGCTGGTAGACGGTCGGGCGAGCGAAGTCGCCCTGCACCAGTCGGACGACGCGTCCGCCCTCGAGGTCGATCGCCGGCAGGATCTCGAACCCGGCCACGGCTCCTCCGTGTTGACGTATCAATACACTACTATGCTATCATGCTATCAGAGCGGCAGGGAGCGGCCCCGCCGACGCCGGACCGGGAGGATCGCACCCGTGGCAAGCGAATGGCGGACCCCCGACCTCGATGCCCTGCTCGACGTCATTCTGCGCCTCGGCGACCGGGAGGAGGCGTTGAGCTTCCTGCGCGACCTGTGCACCGTGGGCGAGCTGCACGACATGGCCCAGCGTTGGGCCGTGGTCCGGATGCTCGACGCCGGCCTCCACTACGCGGAGATCTCCCGGCGCAGCGGCGCCAGCACCGCGACCATCACGCGCATCGCCTCCTGGCTCCACCACGGCGAGGGCGGCTACCGCAGACAGCTCGACCGCCTGAAGGCCGAGACCGGTAGTGTCTACCCCGAGGCGGGCGAGGCATGAGGGACCGCCTGCGGCTCGCCATCCCGAACAAGGGCCGCCTCGTCGAGCCGACGCTCTCGCTGCTCCACGCGTCGGGGCTCGTGTTCGAGGAGCACGACCGCAGCCTCGTCTCGCACGTCGCGAACCAGCCGCTCGACATCCTGTTCGTCCGCACGGGCGACGTCGTGGAGTTCGTGGCCGACGGCGTCGCCGATGCGGGGATCACCGGGGCGGACATCCTCGCCGAGGCGGGCCGAGACCTGCCGATCATCGCCCGGCTGGGCTACGGCCGGTGCCGCCTCGCCGCCGCGGTCCCCTCGGACGCCCCTGCGCGGGCTGTCGAGGACCTCGCGGGCCAGCGCGTCGCCACCTCGCACCCCTCGATCACCCGCC
>JAJYMP010000279.1 GCA_021786915.1 Chloroflexota bacterium | reverse complement strand
CCAGTCGCCGCCGCGCGGACGGCTGGTTACTGCCAGGAACGGCTCGATCCAGTAGAGATCCACAACCAAGACGATGCGTCCCTCATGCCGGGATGTCAACCTACCGGGCCGCAGGCCGGAGGCCCCCTTTCATTCACAGATGCCCGCGGGCCGCAGGCCCGATCGCGTCGGGGAGGAAATAGCTGCTGCGCGGCTATTTCCGAGGCAGGCCCTGAGACGCCGGCGACGAGAAGTTCTGCTCGGCGTCGAGGAGGTCGCGCGCGCTCACTGCGCCGCTGTGGCGATCTGCAGCGACGCCGCGTCCGCGGCGAGCCGGAGCGTGACCCGCGCGCCGTCGCGATCGAGCTGCCGCATCGCGCCGGCGGTCGCGCCCGCGGCTTCGGCGAACGATGCCGCGGCGGTGTCGGAGTCCCAGACCATCGTCCAGCCGAGCGCCCAGGATTCCCCGTGCTCCCAGAGAGCCAGCTCGTCGCCGGCCCAGTGCCCGGCGAGCGCCTCCGCCTCGTCCTGCGGCAGCGGCGTCTCGCCCGGGCCGCCGCGCAAGCTCGTCAGCCACGCCTGCAGTCCCAGCTCGCCGAGTGTCTCGCCGCAGATCTGGTGCCACCCGTCGGCGAGCGAGGAGGGCGCGAGATGCAGCGGCTCGACGGTGGCCGGGCGCCAGCCCGCCAGGTACCGCTCCGGGTGCAGGATCTCGGCGCTCGAGGACGGCGGGCGCGCGTAGGCCGCGTCGATGCGCGCCCATCCACCGGCCGCGTAGAGCGCCTCGGCGAAGGCGGCGCCCTCGACGTACGGGAAGGCGAGCTGCCGCGTGAGCACGGGCGGCAGGGCCGGCGGTGAGGCCGCGGCGACGAGCTGGTCGACCTGGGCCCGCTCGTCGGCCGTCACGTGGCGCTGCATCCAGGTCCCGACGAGGTGCGACGCGTCGCCCTCGACGAGCGCCTGCAGGGCGAGCTCGCGGTCCACGGGGAGCGCACGGCTCGGGCCCAGCCCCACCGCGGCCAACCCGAAGTGCTGGTCCTGCAGTGCGTGGGTGTACTCGTGGGCGACCGTGATCCGCAGCGGCGCGAGAGTCTTCCCCGCGCGGTTCACCAGCGTGAGCGATCGGGTCGTCGGGTCGTACTGCCCGAGGACCTGCGAGGAGAGCAGATCGAGCGAGAGCCGCCGCAGGTCGAGCGTCGGGTCCGCGAGGCCGAGGTGTACGAGCACCTCGGTGCGGCAGCGCACGAGCTCGGCGTTCTGGTTCCGCGCGATCTCCCCCTCGGCCCAGGCCTGGAGCGATGCGGGCTCGACGATCTCAACCGGCACGTCACGCAGCGGCGCCAGTCCGCGAAGCGCCGACGTCTGTGCCTCGACCGTGGACACCATCGCCGCGAGGCCAGGTGTCGGTGTCGGGGCCGGCGAGGGGCGAACTGCCGCGGCGGCTCCGGGACGCGGGGCGGGAGACCCGAGGGGCGTGCTGGCGGGCGCCATGCTGGATCCCGAGAATGTCCACGGGACGAAACACAGCAGCACCAGGAGCAGGGGACTCCATCCCAGTGCGCGCCAGAGACGCGCACGCCGTGTGCTCATCGCCGTCTCCTCCGGACCCGCCACCGTCGGCGGCGCTTCTCCACCGGAGCGAAGCTCGGGGCGACGCCGAGGTCGCTGGCTGCCGCGTCGTCAGGGGCCCCGGCCGGCTCTGTGGGCCAGCGCCAGACGAGCGCGCAGAGGATGGCCGCTGCGATCACCGCCGTGATCGACGCGTCGGCCAACCCCAGGAACAAGCCGCTCATGCCCATGTGGCCATGCGCCATCCCGTACGCGACCAGGAACAGGGGGTAGGCCAGGGTGAGTGCCTCCAGCGCGACGCCGAGCCAGCGCGCCCACTCCCGCAGCCGCCAGATTCCCACGGCGGCGATGAGCAGCAGCACGCCGACGATGTCCCAGAGCATCGGGACGGGGCGGCTCGTGAACGGCGGGAGCGGCGTCAGGCCGGCGTACCAGGCACTGAGGAGCCCGCTGCTGGCGAGGACCGCCGCCGCCACGGTGACGACGATGGGGCGACGGGGTGCTGGTGCGGACAGCGGGCGACGACCGACGAGGTACGCGACGGGGACGATGAGGCCCAGCACGATGAGGGGCTCGATCCCCACCTCCAACCACCGCGGCCAGTCCAGCACGAGCCACACCGGGATCGCCAAGAGGAGCACGAGGGCGGCCGCGGCCTCCTGCAGCGCGAGGACGGGATCGCTCCAGAACGGCGGAAACGATCTGAGCGGTCCGAACCACACGTAGAGGAAGTCGCCGATGCCCTCGAGCAGCGCGACGATCGCGGGCCGTGGGCGGGCTCGTGCCCGAGCAGGCCGCCTCTCCATCACGTGCCCCTCGCGCGCATCCAGCGACCTGCGGAGTCGCCGGCAGGGTTCCCGTACCGGCGGGCCTCGCGGCCTCTCCGGCTCCACCGGCGCCGCCGAGCGGCGGCCGGCGCCCGGGGTTCCCTCAACCCGGTGGTCGTTGTCATCGCCCCATCCACTGCAGGTCGGTCCCTACTTGCCAGATGCCGCGAACAGCCCATGTGTCCCGCCGGTACTCGAGCGTGCCGATGGAGCCGCCGTCCTGATGAGCGGTAGGTCCGGGACGCCAGGTCCGCCGGTCCGGCGACGGCCCACACTGCCATCCGCGGGGCGTCCGGTGCCTGGTCGACGGCGACGACCTCGTAGCTACCGCGGTTCAAGGCGATCGCGCTGGGCCGGGGCCGCCGAGCCTGGCAGCTCGACGTGCGTCCCGCGCCCGCACCGGTCATCCCCCGGATCGGGCCGACAGCGGGATCGCCGACCCGAGCCGGACCGGTCGTCAGTAGGCGGGCGGCCAACGGCAAGGTCGTCGGCGCCTCGCATCGCCGTCGGGCAGTCGGCCGTGTCGCGCGCGAAGCAGGAGGCCGTCGGCGTATCGGGCGGAACGGCCCTGTTGCCCGTTCCCGGACGGGACGAGCATCGCATCCGGGAGGCGGAAGATGCATCGCCTCACGCTGCACGCGAGTCAACGACGGCTCGTCTGGCTCATCGGTGCTGGCTGGCTGCTCGGGCTGGTCGCCCAGATCGCGACGCGACTCTGGACCGGGCGGATGGACGTGTTGCCACCACAGGGGCTCCTCGGCGTGCTCCTGTGCGGCGCCGCCGGCGCGGCCGCCTGGGGAACGATCCGCGGGCGCCGGCCCACGGCCGGGTTGCTCGCAGGTGCCGGCCTCGCGGGCTCCATCGTCGTGGGCTACGCCGCGCTCACGGCCCTGCTGTGGAACCCCGCCTGGCCCGACGGTACGCAGGAGCCCTGGCGGGGCGCGGTCCTCGAGGCGGCGCTGGCGGTCCCGGTCGCCCTCGCGCTCGGAGCGGCCTGCGGCTTCGTCGGCTGGCGTCTGGTCGCCCGTCGTCGCTGAGCTCGTCTCGGGACCAGTGCCGTGCAATCCCGTTACCCCACAGCCTCCACATGTTGGTGGGTCGGGCCAGTGGGCTCGACGGGCCCTCGTCCGGCCGCACACAGTACGAAGAACGCCAGGAGTGTGAAGCTGGCGGCGGCGATGATGAGGTGGACCATGGCGACGGCCGACTCGGTCGGGCGACCTGCGAGCAGACCGTCGAGCACCACGGAGGCCGCGAACGCAAGTCCATTCAGCCCGGAGACCAGGAGCAGGCCGGCAGCGGCGACGTAGCCGAGCGACGTACCTCGCCAGAGGAGCGCACCGCCGAGGAGCAGGACTGGCGTGCCCAGGGCATAGTCGACTACCCACTGGGGGCGCATCGCGGGCTCGTCGCCGCCACCGAGCGCGCCGGCGACGGCGGCCGTCAGTCCGACATACGCCAGGACGGCGATGGCCACCAGAGCGCCGCCGGCACCGCGCCTCGGCACCGCCACCAGGCGCCGACGAACATCCTCGCCGTCGATGCCTGCCACGAGACCGATGAGGGTCCACGAGCAGAGCGTAACCAGGGCGACATAGCCGAAGAACAGCGCGCTGAAAGGTGCCCCAATGAGGTACAGCGCGTACGCGTAAAGACCGTATAACAACGCGCCGGGCCAGAGCAGCAAGCCGGTGAGCGAACCGCGCCGGGCAAGCCACATCGAGCCCAGCAGGATCGACGGCCCGAGGATGAGATTGGCGGCGTCGCCACCTTCCGAGACCTGGACCAGCGGAGACCTGGCGCCGTACAGGCCCTCGGAACCCCACCGCAAGCCGACAACCGACACAATGGCGAGGCCGAGCGAGATGAGGAGCGAGGAGACGTAGGCGAACTTGAGATCGCCCTTGACGGGCAGGCCGCGGCCTGCGATTGGGTCTGTCATCGGATGGTGTCCCTTCAGGCAGGCTCGGCGGCCTGGCGATGATCGGCCAGCACTCGCCGCGGCGAACCGAGGCGCGCGACAGTCACGATCGTCGTGCAGGCGAGCCACAGGGCGTACAGCGGGTACGGGAGGTATGCGCTCAGCCACCCGTCTGCGGCAAGCGGCCCGCCGTTCATGGCGATCCCGAGCACGGGCACCAATTGGGCGAGGGCCGCGACGATCGAGAGCCATCCGAGCCACGCCGGCAAGGCAGCGGTGCGGAACGTGACGACGGCGACCGCGACGAGCATCACCGCGAGCGGCAGGTTGGCGACCACGAACAGGGCGTCCATCGTCCCGACGAGAGCGGGCTGCCCGGCGTCGCTTGCCGCGCTGGCCAGACCCACCTGGAATGCGACCGCCACGAGAGTGACGACGGTCGAGGCGACTGCGGCGCCGTGGGCCACCGTCGAGAGCCGCCCGCTGCCGCCCTCGGCCCGCGCCAGGATGCTGCGCAGGCTCCCGGCGAACCACAGAAAGAACCCGGACCCGAGCACGAACAGCAGGGCCTGCGCCCGGAGCGCATCGCCGTTGTCGGTGTAGTGGGCCACCATCTTCGCGACAGGGTCGCTCGCGCTGAGCGCGCCGCGCTCGAAGATCATCGCCGCGGCGCCGGCCAGGATCGCCCCGAAGCCGCTGGCCGCCCCCCAGCGCGCCCATCTTGTCTCGTCCATGTCGCTCGCACACTCCTTGTGGGTTCTCTCAGCTGCCCAGCGCGGCGTCCGGCGGCCAGCGCAGCCAGA
>JAJYMP010000425.1 GCA_021786915.1 Chloroflexota bacterium | reverse complement strand
CGATCTTCCTCCTGGGTTGGTACAACCCCCAGTCCCTGCGCCACTCCCGTGGGCCGGGTCTGGGCTGGCCGGGCATCGACCTCCCTTGTGAACCGATGCCCATCGTCTCTGGACGCACGAGGAGATGCTCGCGGGACCTCCGTGACGCGCCTCCACGCACATTCGCGGAACGCCTCTTCAGGCACGGGTCTCCGTTTTGCGGTAGCGGCCTCCAAGTCTTACCAATATGTGGGAACGACTTGCCCAACAATGGGACGCTCCGCGCATCCTTGATCAGTCCCTTGCGACTTGTCAAGGGCCTCTCTTGACATCGGCTCCCTACTCCTCCGAGCCGTTGCCAGCCAGCGGCCGCCAGCCGAGCAGCTCGCTGAGGCTGCGGGCCGCTTCTGTGACGCTTGCGCGCAGGGACTCCAGCTTCTGAGCGGAAAGGCGACTGGAGGGGCCCGAGATTGAGAGGGCGGCCACAACCCTCCCGGCACGGTCCCTGACGGGCACCGCCGCGGCCGCCAGTCCTTCCTCGCGCTCGGCCGTCGAGACCGACCAGTCGGTCCGCCTGATCTCGGCCAATTGCCGCTCGAGTGCCTGTGACGCCAGAGCACCGGCGGAGATCGGATCGGTTACCGCGAGCGCCAGCTCCTGGCGCTGCAACTCCGGGCTGGCGTGGGCAAGGATGAGTTTGCCCGCGGCCCCGACCCGGAGCGGAAGCCGCCGCCCCACGGGCGTGATGTGCCGGAGCTCGAACGTGCCCTCCACGGTCGCGACACAGACGCGGCGGTCGCCGTCGCGAACGTAGAGCCGCACGCTCTCGCCGGTCCGGTCCCGGAGCTGCGCGAGGATCGGACGCGACACCTGTGCCAGGTCGAGCGAGCGCGCGGCGACCTCACCCCACTGCGCAAGGTGTGGGCCGGGCAGGTACGTGACCCCGTCCATCCGGGTCAGCAAGCCGAGCGAAGCGAGATCGGTGAGCAGTCGGTGGATCGACGATCGAGGCTCCTCGAGCGAGCGGGATATCTCGGTGAGCGTCACTGGCCCGTTCGCATCGCACACTCTGTCAAGGATGCGCGTCGCACGCTCCAGGACCGACATGGCAAACCTCCTGCTCCCTCTCTTGACAGCGTCTTCCAGCCACGTCTATCGTTCCGCTTATCCGAAGTACGTTCCACTATACGGGAACCACATGGCGACGACAAGAAGCAGCAGCGAGAGCCGGGATTCGAGGCCACCGCTCCACGGCGTGCGCGTGCTCGAGCTGGGGACGCTCATCGCGGGACCGTTTGCCGGTCGCCTGCTCGCCGACTATGGCGCTGACGTGATCAAGATCGAGCAGCCCGGCCACGGCGATCCGCTGCGGGAGTGGGGCCGGCCAGTCGACGGCCATGGCAGTCTGTGGTCGCTCGTGCAGGGCCGCGGCAAGCGTTCTGTCGCCCTCGACCTGCATGAGCCTCGCGCGCAGGAGGCCGTGCGCAGGCTCGCCGCCGGCGCTGATGTGCTCATCGAGAACTTCCGGCCGGGTCGCCTCGAAGGCTGGGGCCTGGGGCCAGAGCGTCTGCACGAGATCAATCCCGGGCTCGTCATGGTCCGCATCTCCGGATTCGGGCAGACAGGCCCGCTGGCGGATCAGGCGTGCTTCGGAACGATCGGCGAGGCGGTCGGTGGCATGCGATACCTGACGGGGGAGCCCGACCGGCCACCGGCGCGCGTGGGCCTGAGCCTCGGCGATTCCATCGCTGCCCTCTACGCCGTGATCGGCACCCTCCTCGCGCTCGGGGCGCGCCAACAGACCGGTCTCGGCCAGGTCGTCGACGTCGCACTCGCCGAGAGCGTGTTCAGCCTGCTCGAGGGGGTCCTCCCCGAGTACAGCTATCACGGGGCCGTGCGTGAGCGGACCGGGAACATCGCCCACAACTCCGCTCCGACGAACATGTACCGGTGCGCGGACGACGTGTATGTCGTCGTCGGAGCCAACAGCACGCAGCTGTTCAGGAAGCTCGCCGCCGTCATCGGCCGCCCCGACCTGCGGGACGATCCGCAACTGCAGCGGAATCCGGGGCGGGTCCGCCGCGCGGACGAACTGGACGCGGCGATCGAGGCGTGGACGCTCGGCAGGTCGTCCGCAGAGGTCCTCGCGATCCTGCGCGAGGCCCGCCTCCCCGTCGGGCGCATCAACAGCATCGCGGACATCGTGGGCGAGCCGCAGTTCCAGGCCCGGGGCATGCTCGCCCCGGTCGAGGACGAGCGGCTGGAGCGGCCCGTCCTGACGCCGGGTATCGTGCCGAAGCTTTCGCGGATGCCATCCTGGACCCCCACCCTCGGAAGGGACGTCGGCCAGGACACGGCCGACGTGCTCGCCGAGATCGAACGGGAAGTGGAGAGGACGAAATGACCCGAACCGTGGCCGACCACGTGGCAGCGTTCCTCGATGACCGGGGCGTGGACCTGGTCTTCGGGCTATGCGGGCATACGAACATCTCGCTGCTCGCCGCGCTCGAGCGTCGTGGCCGGCCGCGTTTCGTGACTGCGCGGCACGAGCAGGTGGCGGGCCATGCCGCCGATGGCTACGCGCGGTCAAGCGGCCGGCCCTCGGTGCTGCTCACCCACGTCGGGCCGGGGCTCACGAACGCGGCGACAGCGGTCGCAACGGCCGCGTTCGACTCCGTGCCGTTGCTCGTCATCGCGGGCGACGTGCCGAGCTATCTCGAGGGCCGCGGCCCCCACCAGGAGATGAACCTGCGGCGCGACGCCGACCAGAAGAGCGTCTACGAGCCATTCGTGAAGCGCGCGTGGCGCGTCACGCGAGCGGACCAGCTTCCGCGGATGCTCGCGCGCGCGTGGGACACGATGCTCGCCGGCAGGCCGGGGCCCGTCCTGGTCTCGATCCCGATGGACGTGCTGGCGGAGCCGATGCAGGCCGACGTCTGGCCCGCATCGCCGATCGAACCGCCGACTCTCAGCGACGAACTCGCGGACACCATCGCGCTTGCGGTGACGCAGGCCGAGCGTCCGCTCTTCGTCGCCGGCGGGGGCACGCGCAACGCCACCCACGAAGTCCGCCGCGTGGGGGAGGCGCTCGACCTGCCCGTGGCGCACACACTGATGGGATCCGGGGTCCTGCCGCCGGACCATGAGCACCTCATCGGCATGATCGGGTTCTGGGGGAGCCCGCTGGCCAACCGGATGGCGACCGAGGCGGACGTGATCCTTGCGGTGGGAACGCGATTCCCCGAGACGGACGCGAGCAGCTGGGAGCCCGGTATCACGTTCAGGATCCCTCCGGCGCGCCTGATCCACATCGATATCGACCCGTCGGAACCCGGCCGCAACTACCCTGCGTCGATCGCCGCCGTCAGCGACGCCCGGGCCGCGCTCGGCGCGATTGCGGCAGCGGCGGCCCGGCTGCAGCCCGCCCGTCGACGATTCGACTGGGCGGAGATCCAGCGCGAGCGCCGGGAGTTTCTGCAGGCCTCGGCAGGCAACGCCTCGTCGGGCGCGTATCCGCTGCTGCCCGAGCGGATCCTCGCCGACGTCCGCCGCGTCGCTCCCCGCGCCATCCTCGTCACGGACGTCGGCTGGAACAAGAATGGCGTCGCCCAGCAGTACCCCATCGACGACCCATCCTCGTTCCTGACGCCGGGAGGCTTCTCGACGATGGGCTTTGGCCCCGCAGCGGCGCTCGGAGTGGCCGCCGCCACGGAAGGCCGGCCCGTCATCGCGCTCGTCGGCGACGGCGCGTTCGGCTCCAATCCCAGCGTGGTCCCGACCGCGGTCGAGATGGGCGTGGCCCCGATCTGGGTCGTCATGAACAACGCGGCGTTCGGCACGATCGCCGGGCTCGAGCGCAAACACTACGGGACGGACTACGGGACGGAGTTCCGGCGCGAAGGCGACGCCTACTCGCCGGACTTCGCGGCGTGGGCGCGGGCCTGCGGCGCCGTGGGGGTCCGGATCGAGCGGGCGGAGGAGCTGGCCCCAGCGCTCGAGGCCGCAATCGGTGGCGGCCGCCCGGCCGTGATCGACGTGCCGATGCAGAACACGCCCGTGCCCACGCCCGGCGCGTGGGACATCGAGCGGATCTACCAGATGGCGGCCGAATGATCGACCCCGCCAACCGATCGGTCGGCCCCGCCGAGGCGGCCCGGCTCGGCCGTTCTCGCGTCGCAGGCAGGATCCTGGACGCAGGCGCCGAGCGTCCCCAGCGGGCCCCCTTCGACGCATCGCTCGTGGGCCCGGTACGCGATTCGCCGGTCGCAGACGTCGAGCCCGCAGTCGCGTCCGCGGCGGCAGGCGCGACCGCGATGGCCGCCATGCCCGTCCACGCCCGGGTGGCAATCGTGGAGCGGCTCGCCGCCCTGGTCGAACGCGACGCCAAGCGGCTCGCCCTCACGATGACGTGGCAGACGGGCAAGCCGCTCCGGGAGACGACGCGCGAGACAGTGCGGGCGGCCGATACCCTGCGCGTCTCGGCCCGGGCCGCGGAGCTCCTGGCCGGCGAGCAGATCCTCACGGACACGACGCCCGCCGGGGAGGGGCTGTGGGCATATACGCACCGCCGGCCGGTCGGCGTCGTGGCGGCGATCACGCCGTTCAACGCACCGCTGAACCTGCTGGCGCACAAGCTCGGTCCGGCCCTCGTCGGGGGCAATGCGGTCGTCGTCAAGCCGGCCTCGGCTGCTCCTGTCACTGCCGCACAGCTCATCGAGCTCGCCCTCGAGGCCGGAGCCCCGCCGGAAGCAGTGGGACTACTCATCGGCCCTTCGCCGGTCGCGCTCGCCCTCGTCTCGCATCCCCGGGTTGCCGCGGTCACGTTCACCGGCGGTCGCGCGGCCGCGGAGGCGATCTGGCACGCGGCGCCGATGAAGAAACTCGTCCTCGAGCTCGGCGGCAACAGCGCGAACATCGTCTTCGACGATGCCGATCTCGGCTCGGCGGCCGTGGCCTGCGTGAAGGGCGCCTACTCGAACAGCGGCCAGAGCTGCAATTCGGTACAGCGGATCATCGCGCCCCATGCCGTTGCCGGCGAACTGGTCGCCCTCCTCGCCAAGCAGGTGGGCGCGCTCCGGGTGGGCGATCCCTTCGATCCCGACACGGACATCGGCTCGATGGTTTCCGAGCAGGAG
>JAJYMP010000725.1 GCA_021786915.1 Chloroflexota bacterium | reverse complement strand
CATCCTCCCAGGCGACGCCCTCAGGCGTCTCGGCCTCGTCGGCGTCCGCGGCGGTGCGGATCGTGCAGTACGTTGCGACGGCTGCGGGGTCATCGGCTTCGACGGCCCGCACCTCGACGCTCATCCGGTGCCGGCCCCCGCATCCGCGCCTGCGACCAGCGGCTCGGCTACCTCGTCCGCGAGGGCGATCATGCCGTCCGGCGCGATCGACGCCGGGAGTCCGAGCACCACGTGGGTGGCTCCGGCGGCCACGAAGCGGCGGGCCGTGGCGAGGGCCGCCTTGCGCTGGGCCGGCGTGGTGCCGCACGAGAGCTGCGCCGCGAACGAGAAGCCTGAGGGGTCGCGGCGCTCCGCCTCGAAGGCGCGCAGGATCCGGTCACGGGCCTGGGCGAAGAACTCCACATCGCCGGGCCGGTTCCCCGGCATCGGCCAGCCCGAGGCGTACTGGGTCATCAGGCGGAGGCCGCGCGGCTTGCCCACGCCGAGCCAGAGCAGCGGCCCGCCGGGCCGCACCGGGCCGGGCTCGTTGGTCGCCTCGTGCAGCGGGTAGAACGGATCGTCGAGGGTGACGCCGGGGCTCCGCTGCGCCTGGTCGGAGAACAGCGCACGCAGGACGCGGAGCTGGCTCTGGAGCCGGTCGAAGCGCTCGCGCGGCGGCGGCAGAGGGATGCCGAACGCGTCGTGCTCGCCCTCGTGCCAGCCCGCGCCGAGCCCCAGGATGAACCGGCCGGCGGTGACGTTGTCGAGCACGGTCGCGGCCTTGGCAAGCAGCGCCGGGTGTCGGAACGTGGCGGACGCGACCGCGATCCCGATCCACTTGCCGCCGACGCGATGGGCGAGCGACGCGGCCAGCGTCAGCGCCTCGAAGGCCGGCCCCTGACGCTCTCGGGAGGCGTCGGAGAGGTGGTCGGACAGCCAGCAGGCCGAGACGACGTGCTCCTCGCCCGCCGCCGTCCACGTCTCGTCGATGCGGTGCCAGTCGAGCTCCGTCTGCTCGGTCGCCGACAGGCGGACGCCCACCAGGCCGGGGCGCGCCGGCAGGGACGGGAACGGGGTGATGTTCCGGGGCGCGAGCCCGGGCGTCGGGTGCGATGGCATCTCGACCTCCGTTCCGCCCTGGCGCGGGCGCTCGCTTCGTCGGCTCGCTGGCGTCAGCCGTTGGTCCGCGCATGGAGCGCCCGCTGGAGTGCCGCGCCGTTGGTGACGGCACCCTCCGAGGCGGACGACACGAGCGCGGCGTACTTGGCCATCGCGCCGATGGTGTACCGCGGGGCGGGCGGGGTCCAGCGGCTCCGGCGCTCGGCCAGGACCGCTTCGTCCACCTCGAGGTTGAGCTCCTTGCGGTCGACGTCGACCGAGATGGTGTCGCCCTCCTCGATGAGGGCGATCGGCCCTCCCACGGCCGCCTCGGGCGCCACGTGGCCGATCATCAGGCCGTGGGTGCCGCCGGAGAAACGGCCGTCCGTGAGCAGCAGGATGTCGCCGCCCAGCCCCTGGCCCTGGATGGCGGCCGTGACCGAGAGCATCTCCTGCATGCCGGGGCCGCCGACCGGGCCCTCGTAGCGGATCACGACCACGTCGCCCTTGGCGATCTTGCGGTCGCGGACCGCGTCGTAGCAGGCGTTCTCGTTGTCGAACACCCGCGCCGGCCCGCGGTGCGCCTTGCGCTCGTGGCCGGCCAGCTTGACCACGCATCCCTCGGGGGCGAGCGACCCGCGCAGGATCGTGAGCCCGCCGAACGGCTTGATGGGCGTCTCGATGGGCTTGACGACCGGCTGCCCCTCGGTGGCCACGGCGTCCTCGGCGATCTTCGCGATCGTGCGCCCGTCCACGGTCTTCTCGTGGCCGTGGAGCAGGTCCTTCTTGAGCAGCTCCTTCATGACGATGGCGACGCCGCCCGCCTTGTACATGTCGGCCGCCAGGTACCGGCCGCCGGGCCGCATGTCGGCGATCAGCGGGGTGCGGTCCGCTACGGCGGCGAAATCGTCGAGCGTCAGCGAGAGGCCGAAGTCGGCGGAGATGGCCGGGAGGTGGAGGACCGCGTTGGTCGAGCCGCCGGTGGCCGCGACGGCCGCGATCGCGTTCTCGAGCGAGTTCTTGGTCACGATCGACGACGGTCGGATGTCGTGGTGGACCAGCGTCATGACGAGCTCGCCCGCACGGCGCGCCGCCGCGTCCTTCTCGGGCGCCTCCGCCGGGATGCCGTTGAGCCCGGCGGGGCTGAGGCCGAGGAACTCGAGGACCATCGACATCGTGTTGGCCGTGAACTGGCCGCCGCAGGCACCGGCGCCGGGACACGCGCCGTTCTCCGCCTCGTAGAGGTCCTCGAGCGTGATCGTGCCGGCCCGGTAGGCGCCGATCGCCTCGAACACCGTGACGATGTCGGCGTCCTTGCCCTTGTAGGTGCCCGGCAGGATCGTGCCGTTGTAGAGGACCAGGCCCGGGATGTCGAGGCGGCCGAGGGCCATGGCGCCGGCGGGGATCGTCTTGTCGCAGCCCACCAGGCACACGAGGCCGTCGAACAGGTGGCCTCGGGCGACGAGCTCGATCGAATCGGCGATCACTTCGCGGCTGACGAGGCTGGCCTTCATGCCCTCGGTGCCCATGGACACGCCGTCGCTGATGGAGATCGTGTTGAACTCCATCGGCGTTCCGCCGGCAGCGCGGACGCCCTCCTTGACGAAGTCGGCCAGACGCCGCTGGTTGAGGTTGCAGGGCATCGTCTCGATCCACGTCGTGGCGACACCGATGATCGGCCGTGCGAGGTCGTCGTCCGTGAACCCGACGCCCTTGAGCATCGCGCGGGCGGCCGCGCGGTCGGGTCCGTCGGTGAGTGCGTGGCTGTGGCGCTTGCCCGGGTCGGCGGGTCGGTCGTACGGGAGCGGGCGGTCGGCGGCCATGGGTTCCTCGGGACGTGTCGGGCGGAAGTGCTGCGTGGCCAAGTATGCCCCGCGTTCGGGCGAGCAGAGCCTCGAGGTTCGGCCCCCGGGCTGCTCCGGACGATCGCCGCGGCCTGGCCATTGCGCGTGGTGCGCCAGCGCCACCAAATCGCCGTGTTTCGGGCTGGTGCCCCGCCCTTTGGTGACCGTTGGACACCAAAGGGGCGAGATGGTGATCGGGACCCACCGACTTGCGGGCCGGACGGCGGTCGAGGCTCGCTTTGGTGGTCCAGGCCCACCAGGCTGTCGTCCGGCGTGGCGCGAGGCCTCAGCGCAGCCGCGACCCCACCCAGGCGTCGACCAGGCCGCCCATCACCGCGAGCGGCACCGCCCCGGAGCCGAGCAGCGTGTCGTGGAAGCCCCGGATGTCGAACCGCGAGCCCAGGCGCGCCTCTGCCGCGGCTCGCAGCCGGAGCATCTCGAGCTGGCCGGTCTTGTAGGCGAGCGCCTGCCCGGGCATCCCGATGTAACGGTCGATCTCGTTGGCGATGTTGTTGGCGGCGAGAGCCGTGTGCGCGGTCATGAACCTGACGGCGCGCTCCCTCGACCAGCCCAGCGCGTGCATCCCCGTGTCCACGACGAGGCGCGATGCCCGCCAGGCGTCGAACGAGAGCACGCCCAGCAGCGAGAGGTCGCTCGAGTAGAGCCCCATCCCGCTGGCCAGGCTCTCCGAGTACAGGCCCCAGCCCTCGACGAAGGCCGTGGTGCCGAGGTGGCGGCGGAAGGCGGGCAGCCCCTCGATCTCCTGGGCGATCGCGATCTGGAGGTGGTGGCCGGGCACCGACTCGTGGTACGCGAGCGCCTCGGCCTCGTAGCGGCGTCGCGTCTCGGGGTGGGCGAGGTTGAGGTAGAACTGGCCGGGTCGCGAGCCGTCCGCGGCGGGCTCGCGGTAGTAGGCGATGGTCCCGTGCTCCTCCTCGTGCGGACCCATCGCGACCACCTCGCAGGGCGCCTTGGGCAGCCGCCCGAAGAACCCGTGGGTCGCCGCCTGGGCGCGCGCGAGCGCCTCGCCGCCGCTGGCGAGCACCTCCTCGCGGGTCGAGAACCCCAGCGCCGGGTCGTCTCGCAGGCGCGCGATCGCCTCGTCGAGCCCGCTCGTGCCGAGGACCCGCGCGGCCAGCACCTCGATCTCGGCATCGATCCGGTCGATCTCGAGCAGGCCCGTCTGGTGGAGCGCCTCGGGCGCCAGGTTCAGTGAGGTGTGGACGCGGATGAGCTTGTGGTAGCCGTCGATGCCGCCGTCCACGTGGCCCATGCCGGGCGCCGTGTCGGGGCGGGCGACGGGCCTGACCTCGTCGGCGAGGAACGCACGGAGGCGGGCGAAGGCCGGGCGGATCTCGCCCTCCACCACGGCGTGGAGCGAGGCCGCGAACCGCTCCCGCTCGGTCGCGGTCCAG
The DNA here is from genome assembly GCA_021786915.1 of Chloroflexota bacterium. Next base: position 793 of record JAJYMP010000725.1, on the reverse strand, counting down.
GCGTCGGCTGCGGCTGCCCCGGCGACCGGCGTCTGCACCAGGGGCCACCGGTCGACGGGCTCGGCCAGCAGTTCGTCGATGAGCGCGATGTTGCGGGCCACGGTCGGCATCGCGGCGACCCGGCCATCGGCCAGCGAGCGGCGGAGCGTCTGGGTGTGCGCATCGACATACCCGGCCATCACGTGCCAGCGGGCGGCCATCTTGTCGCCGGCGGCCGGCGTCTCGACGCGCTGGAAGTCTGGGATCATCAGGAGCCCGGCCGGCACGCCCTCGAGCGAGTCGACGTTCCAGTCGCGCAGCGCCGAGTCGAGCGACGCGATGTCGGCGTCGAGGCACGCCCGCAGCACGCTCCAGGTGACGCGCTGGGCGGGCGGCAGCCCGGGCGTCGCCCCGGCCAGGTCGTCGCCAGCGACGCCGGCCGCCGTGTCGTCGGCCTCGCCCATCGCGTCCACCTCGACGAGGATCGCGGCCAGCCGTGCGCGCTGCGCCGCGGCGCCCTCGGGCGTCGGGTCGGACAGGCGGTCGTCGAAGCGCCGGTCGCCCACCGCGGTGGCGAGCAGCGGCTCGCCCTCCAGCGCCGCGGTCCAGTAGGCGTCGGCCAGCTGGTCCAGGCGGGCGACGGCGCCACCGGGATCGCGGGGGCCGCTCGGACCGCGACCTTCGGCGGGGTCGCCGGCATCGCGGCGGCCATCACCGGGCCCATCGCCTGGGCGGGGCTGGCCGGCGTCTCGGGGCTCGCTCGGAGACGTGGTCATCGCGGTCCTCCCGATGGGCTGCTGCTGCAGATTCTGCT
>JAJYMP010000753.1 GCA_021786915.1 Chloroflexota bacterium | reverse complement strand
TGCCCACAAGGTTTGAGCGGTGAATGCGCTCAAAGCTCTCGGCGATGACGGCGCGCACGCCGAGCAGCTTCGGCCCCTTGGCGGCCCAGTCGCGCGAGGAGCCGGAGCCGTACTCCTTGCCGGCGATGACGACGCACGGCACGCCCTCCGCCTTGTAGGCCATGGCGGCGTCGTAGATGAACGTCTCGGCGCCGTCGGGCAGATGGACCGTGTAGGGGCCCTCCTTGCCGTCGGCGAGCCGGTTCCTGAGGCGGATGTTGCCGAACGTGCCGCGCATCATCACCTCGTGGTGACCGCGCCTGGTGCCGTACTGGTTGAAGTCGACCGGTGCGACGCCCTGGGCCTGGAGCCACTGTCCGGCGGGCGACCACGCGGGGATCGAGCCGGCGGGGCTGATGTGGTCCGTGGTCACCGAGTCGCCGAGCACGGCCAGGGCGCGGGCGCCGACGATGTCGCCGAGCGGCGCGGGCTCGAGGGTGAGGCCCTGGAAGAACGGCGGGTTGGCGATGTAGGTCGACGCGTCGTCCCAGGCGTAGCGCTCGCCCTCGGGGATCGCGATCGCGCGCCATCGCTCGTCGCCCTCGAACACCGTCGCGTAGGTCTGGCGGAACAGCTCCGCGTCGAGCGTCTCGCCCACGACCTTGCGCACCTGCTCCGGGGTGGGCCAGATGTCGGCGAGCATCACGGGCGCGCCGTCCGCGCCGGTCCCGATGGGCTCGGTGCTGAGGTCCACGTCCACCCGGCCGGCCAGCGCGAACGCCACCACCAGCGGCGGCGAGGCGAGGTAGGCGGCGCGGACCAGCGGATGCACCCGGCCCTCGAAGTTGCGGTTGCCCGACAGGACCGCGGCCACGACCAGGTGGTCATCCTCGACGGCCTTGGCCACCGGCTCGTCGAGCGGTCCCGAGTTGCCGATGCAGGTGGTGCAGCCGTAGCCGGCGAGCGCGAACCCGAGATCCGCGAGGGGCTCGATCAGGCCGGCCCGCTCCAGGTACCCGGTGACCGCACGCGAGCCGGGAGCGAGCGACGTCTTCACCGTTGGGTTGACCTTGAGGCCCTTCGCCACCGCGTTCTTGGCCACGAGCCCCGCCCCGACCATCACCATCGGGTTCGAGGTGTTGGTGCACGAGGTGATGGCGGCGATCGCCACCGACCCATGGCCGATCTCGGCGCTCGCGCCGCGGGCCTCGACCACTTTGCGCGGCACGCCCACGGTGTCCGGGAAGGCGGCCCGGAAGTTGTCGCCCAGCCCGGAGAGCGCCACCCGGTCCTGCGGCCGGCGCGGGCCCGCCAGCGAGGGCTCCACCGTGCCGAGGTCCAGCTCGAGATGCGCGTCGAACTCGGGCGCCGCGCCCTCCTCGCGCCACATGCCTTGCTCCTTGGCGTAGCGCTCCACCAGGTCCACGCGCTCGGCCGGGCGCCCGGTCAGCCGCAGGTAGGTGAGCGTCTCCGCGTCGATGGGGAACAGCGTTGCGGTCGCCCCGAACTCGGGGCTCATGTTGGCGATGGTCGCGCGGTCGGCGAGCGGCAGGTTCGCCAGTCCGTCACCCGCGAACTCGACGAACGCGCCCACCACGCCGAACTTGCGCAGCATCTCGGTGATCACGAGCACGAGGTCGGTGGCCGTGGTGGCGGTGGGCAGCTGGCCCGACAGGCGCACGCCCACGATGCGGGGCATCTGCTGGTAGATGGGCTGGCCCAGGAGGACCGCCTCGGCCTCGATCCCGCCGACGCCGAACCCGAGCACCCCGAGGCCATCGACCATCGTGGTGTGCGAATCGGTCCCGACCACCGTGTCCGGGAACGCCACGCGGCCGCCGTCGTCGGCTCGGTCCGCGACCACCGTCGCGAGGTACTCGAGGTTGACCTGGTGGATGATGCCCGTGCCGGGCGGCACCACGCGCAGGTCGCGGAACGCGGTCTGGGCCCAGCGCAGCAGCTGGTACCGCTCGACGTTGCGCTCGTACTCGCGCTCGACGTTGAACGCGAAGGCGCCTGCGCCACCCCACGCGTCGATCTGGACGGAGTGGTCGATGACGAGGTCCGCCGGGACGAGCGGGTTGACGCGCGACGGGTCGCCGCCCAGGGCCGCCATCGCGTCGCGCATCGCAGCCAGGTCGACCACCGCCGGGACGCCGGTGAAGTCCTGAAGGATCACGCGCGAGGGCATGAACGGCACCTCGGCCTCGACCGACAGGCCCGGCCGCCAGGCCGCGAGGGTCCTGACGTCCTCCTCGCGGACGATGCCCCCGCCCGCGTGCCGCAGCGCGTTCTCGAGCAGGATCTTGAGGGTCATGGGCGCCCGGTCGAGGCTCACCCCGAACGTCAGTCCGGCCTTGGTCAGGGCGTCGAGGCGATACAGGTCGGGCAGGCCTGGGCCGAGGGAGGCGCGGGCGCCGAAGGCGTTGTGCACGGGCATGCTCAGATCTCCGCTGTGGGGACCGGGCGATGAGGGTGCGCCCTCGAACCGCTCGCTACACTCGATGCGTGGAAGTGTACTGCGCGCGCATCTGGGCGGTTGGAGAGCCGCGATGAAGGCCTGGGACGAGATGGAGGCCGCCGAGCGCCGCGCCCGGGAGCGGCGGATGGCCGAGCACGGGGAGACGCTGGACCAGCTCGCCGCCGAGGGCATCAACCTCGACCCGGAGGGCACCATCACGGGCATCGGCCCCGGCATGCATCGCCACGGAGACATCGAGCACGCCTCGGACCACACCCATCCGCACGCCCACTCGGAGCCCGGCGAGCGGCCCGTGACGGGAATCGTCGGGGCAGGCCCGGTTGGGCTCGCGCTCGGCGTGGCGCTCTCGCGGGCGGGCTGGCCCGTGCGCGCGGTGGCCTCGCGCGACCCCGGCCGCCGGGCCCGCTTCTGCGAGCACGTGCCCAGCGTGCGGCCCTTCGCCGAGGCGAACGCCCTCGTGGACGACGTGGAGCTCGTGATCCTCGCCGTGCCCGACGACGCGGTGGCGCCCCTGGCCGAGAGCCTGCGGCTCTACGCGGGGCAGGCGATCGTCCACACCAGCGGCCTGCTCGGCGCCGAGGTCCTGGCGCCGGCGATGGCGGCCGGCACGCAGGCCGGGGCGTTCCACCCCCTGGTCGCCTTCGCCGACCTCGACCTCGCCCTGGCGGCGCTCCACGGCGCGACGATCGCGATCGAGGGCGATGACGACCTGGTGGCGCACCTCGCCGACATGGCCGAGGCGATCGGCGGGTCGCCGGTCCGGCTGGCAGCCGGCTCGAAGGCCGCCTATCACGCGGCCGCGGTCCTGTCGGCCGGCGGCCTCATCGCGCTCCTCGACACGATCCGCGAGGTCGCCGCGGCGCTCGGGCTCGACGAGCCGGGCGCCATGGGGATCTACCTGCCCCTGGTGGAGCAGACGATCGCGAACGCACGCACGCTGGGTATCGACGCCGCGCTCACCGGCCCCGCGACCCGGGGGGACGCCGGGACGGTCGCAGCGCACCTCGACGCCCTCGCTGCGGCGGCGCCCGACGCGCTGCCCGTCTACCGCGCGCTGCTCGCCCGAGACCTCGCCGTCGCGACGCGGCGTGGCGCGCTGTCACCGGAAGCGACAGAACGGCTCCGGACCGCACTTGCGGGGCACCCCTGACGCGGTACGATGCGGACATGCAGCACAGCCTGGGCGCCCTCCGCGGGGCATGGCCCGCACGGTACGTCCACCCGTCAGCTCGAGCCCGCGAGCGCCGCCTCGGCCTGGGCTCCGGGCCGCGCTTCGTGCCCGCGCCGTCGCGCCACACGGTTCTGCGCCGCCCGGAGATGGCACCGCTGACCGAGCTGCGCGCGGCATGGCGGAGCCCGGTGATCGAGGCAGACCGCGCCGGGGGGCTCCTCCGGCCGTCGCGGCCCGCAACAATGTCCTGGACCCGTACGGACCGTGGCGCCGGCCCGCGCCGCGCTTCCGTGGCCACCGCGTGGCGCGCCTGAAGCAGGGCACCGCCACTTCGGCGGGCGGCATCGTCATCCGGTTTGTCGGGGACTCCCCCCAGCTCGTGGTCGGTCGGCGTCGACGTGAGCGGGACGGCGTGACGTGGACCCTCCCCAAGGGCACGCCGAATCCCGGGGAGACCACCGAGCAGACCGCCACCCGCGAGGTGACCGAGGAGACTGGGCTCACCGTCGCGATCGTCCAGCCGTTCGATTCGATCGCCTACAGGTTCGTGCAGGGACGGACCCGCATCCACAAGACCGTGCACTACTTCCTGATGGCGCCCACCGGCGGCGACCTCGCGAGCCATGACCACGAGTTCGACGAGGTGCGCTGGATCGGCTTCGATGATGCCTCGTCCCTGCTGACCTTCGAAACCGAGCGGGCGCTCGTCGCCCGCGCCGCCGCCGCCGCGGTCGGGGGGCCGTTCCCCGGTGGCCGGCCCACCCCCCTGGAGAGCCCCGACGCATGACCGCGAGCCCCGTTCCCGCGCCGCACCCGACGCCGCTCCTTGACCGGCACGAGGCGCTGGGCGCCAAGATCGTCGACTTCGCCGGCTGGCTGATGCCGATCCAGTACGCCGGCATCCTCGAGGAGCATCGGGCCACGCGCAACGCCGCCGGCCTGTTCGACCTCTCGCACATGGGCGAGCTGGTGGTCGAGGGCCCCGAGGCGGGCGTCGCGCTGGCGGCCGCGCTGGTCACCGACCCGCCGTCGCTGGCGATCGGCCGCGCCCACTACTCGATGATCTGCGCCGAGGATGGGGGGATCCTCGACGACCTCATCGTCTACCGCCTCGCGGACGAGCGGTTCATGGTGGTCGCCAACGCGGGCAACGCCCGGGTTGTCTCGGACGCGCTCGCCGCCCGCCTCGAGAAGTTCAAGGCGGTCCTCGACGACCGCTCGCTCGCAACCGGCCTCGTGGCCGTGCAGGGGCCGCGTTCGCCTGACGTCCTCGGCCCGCTCACCGACCTCGACCTCGCGGCGATCCACTACTACGGGATCGCCGAGGGCACGGTCGCCGGCGTCCCGGCCCAGGTCGCACGGACCGGCTACACGGGCGAGGACGGGTTCGAAGTGTTCGTCGAGACCCGGCAGGTGGGCGAGGTCTGGGACGCGATGCTCGATGCCGGCCGCCCGCGCGGACTGGTCCCGGTGGGCCTCGGCGCCCGTGACACGCTCCGCCTC
>JAJYMP010000649.1 GCA_021786915.1 Chloroflexota bacterium | reverse complement strand
GGACGGGGGGTGGTCCTCCCTACGGGAAGGGGTGGGCTTCCCAGCGTCGCGATCCAGATCCAGCGGCGGGACGCGCACCGCTGTCGATACCCCCCTTCGTTGGATACACAGTGTGGCGTGCGGGGGCCGTGCCCTGTCAAGGGACCTGTTCACGAAGTGGTGTGCGACCGCACCGCAACGGCGCCCGTTGGTGGACTTCTCCCCAAGGCGGTGCCAGCGGGCACCGGATGGTGTGACATCCCGTACCAACCCGCTTGACTTCTCCGGCCACGGGGTGCATACCCGGACGCACTGACGGGAGGCGATGACGCGCTGTCCATACCCGGCCGCCGGGACCGCGCTGAGCCACTGGCGAGACCGACCCGTCGCTCCGCGTGGTCGTCTGAGCGGGACCGGGCCGGGTGAGGTCCCGGACCGCGCTCGGTGGGCGGCGGAGCCCGTCCGGGGGAGAGAGGAGTGGTGTCCGGCAACCCACACGCCCTCCTGCGCGCGTCCCATCCATCAACGGACTGCACGAGGTATTCGATGAAACGCTTCTTCGCGGCCGTGACGGCCGCACTGCTGCTGGCCGGGCTGCTGTCCGGCGCCGCGCTCGCGTCCTCCAAGACCACCAACCTGTGGAGCGTCTGGAACATCAACGCGGGCGGCGCCGCGTACGTACCGACGAATGCCCCCGCGACGGCCACGAGTCTCGCCAACTTCACCTTCCCCGAGTCGCCCACCACGGCGCTCCTCACCACCTCCCAGACGCCGAGCCTGCTCGGGGACCTGACCGGCAAGACGATCACGGCCACCTTCACGATCACGGCCTCGCAAGAAGCCGCCTTCACCTACTCCGGTGCAGGTTCGTCAGGCGATTGCGGCACCCCGGCGTCCGTGCGTCTGTACTTCGAGGCCAACACGAACGGCAAGTTCACCTACGACACGGCGGGCTACTCGAAGTACTGGTGGTCCCACGCCGTGGCTTCCACGAACGTGGATGCCTACACGCTGGCGGGCGGCACCTTCACCCTCACCGTGCCGCTGGACGTCAACGACTGGTCCGACTGGGGCGGGGAGCCCGCCAACAGCATCCCGACGTACTTTGCCAACGCGGTCGCCAACGTGGACGGCATCGGCCTCTCCTTCGGGGGCGGCTGCTTCTACGCCAACGGCGTGGGCCTGTCGGCAGGCAGCGCGTCGTTCACGCTGACGTCGTATTCGCTGCTGTCGTTCGACGTGAACTACTTCACGGTTAGCGGCGATGCCACGTACAACACCGGCGGCGGGTTCTGCCGGTCGGCCGCGCCACGCACCTCGGTGCCGCTGGCTGGCGGTGGCACGGCCTCTCAGGCCGTGACCAGCAGCGGTGCGGTGACCCTGACCACCACGGGCGTCACCACGTACGCCGACAACGGGTTCTACGTGGCGGTCGGCACGCTCGGCGCGTTGGCAGCGAGCGGGTACACCGTCACGGCCAGCGGCACGCCCGTCGCGACCAACGTCTACTTCGACACCGGCGGCGACGGCAGCTTCTTCGCGTGGGACGCCAACGGTTGTCTCACCGGCCTGAACGGCGACACCTACGCGAGCATGGGTTCGCTGACGGTCACCGGCACGACGTCCATGTATGTGCTGGGCGGCCTCGACGCTGGCACCAGCACCTACACGCTCTCGCAGCTCGCGAGTGGGACCGTCCCCGGGTTTTCCAGCACCACTCCGGTGGCAGTCTGGGTCGGCTTCGTCGGCAACGGCAGCGCGACGATCACCGCCGCCCCGTAGGGCCACAAGGGCGGCGTGGGCAACGCCCTACGCGCCCACTCAGGGAGCGAACAGGAACCGGGGCCTCCCCACGGGGCCCCGGTTCGTCAGGTGGCGCCGAGGGCCCCCCGTTCGCATTCGCCGCATCGTCAGGTTGACCGTCGTGAGATCGAGGCCCCGCTGCGTGCAGTCCTGCCGACGCTGTCAGACTCGGCCGACCCGTCGACTTGACGTCTCGCGTACTCGGGCCGCGATCCTGACTGCTGACGATCCCTCCCGTACAAATGAGGTGTCCATCACGAGCGCGCGAGAGCCCCGGCTCGATGACCGCGCAGCAACCGGTCGGTCCCCCTCAGGCCGACGCGGTGCTCCGGCCGGGTTCGATGGGATCGGATGTCGCCCCCAGAGCTTCTCCCGCCGCCGCGGGGTCTCGCGGCTCGGCGTGTCGACTCCGCCTGTCAGAGAGACTGGACAATGACGGGCTGCCCGTCCTCGACGTTTATGCTGCCCTGCGCATGGAGCGGGTGGAGCTGACCGCGCATCTAACGCTCGCCGATCCTGCGGCCGAGATCCGGGCCACCGAGCGCACTGACGTCGCGGCAGTGGCCGCCTTCTGGGCCGCCTGTGTGAGCCAAGTCCCCGGAGCACGTCAGGGATGAGTCACCGGTAAGAGGCTGCGGTCGGCGCCCTACACTGCCCCTATGCGTCTGGAACGGTTGATCCTGCATCGCTTCCGCTGCTTCTACGACGCGGAACTGACGTTCGGGCAGGCGACCCTCCTGATCGGGCCCAACAACGCTGGCAAGTCCACCCTCATCGACGCGATCCGCTGCCTGTACCTCGACAAGGACGGTCTCGGACGTTCCTTTACCTACGCCACATCCGCAGCCCGGGTCGGAGACGGGACGCCGCGCACAGCGGGCAGCGTCTCCACACCGAAGGCCGAGGAGATGCCGTTCGTCGTGGGGGAGTACGGCGACCTCAACCCGCACGAACGCGAGGTCTGGGAACCCTACATGGACGGCGAGCGGCTGCGCTTCGGTACGCTGTTCACCGGACCTGACGGGGGTGCAGAGCGCTGCCTCGTGATGGGCGCGAACTCGGTGATGGGTCGCGCGTGGAGCGGGGTCGAGACTGTGGATGCCGCCGACTCCGGCAAAGACCGCGACATCGTCGAGGCATTCCATCGTACCGGCTTGGCGCGCCGCGACCGGCACGGCGTGTGGGTCCGCTGGCAGGTCCTCGGCGGGCTGCTCTCGGCGCTCTATCGACTTGAAGGAGAGGACGACCTCTCACTGTCGCCACTGCGCGACTTTCCCGATCCCGGATGGATCGTCGCCGTCCCGGGTCCGGAAGCCCCCCAACCGTCGGCCGCAGACCTGCTGCGTCCGCTGATTCAAGGCCGGGCGCTCTCATACCTTGAGGATGAGCCGGAGAGCCTGTCGGAGCTCGACGAAGATGGCGTGCCCCGCGCGACATTCAGTGCAGGCGGTTTCGGCGAGTATCTGCGACATCTGCCGAAGGCGGTCGACTACGCGGTCGAGGACGTCGAGTCCCGGTTCGATGCCTCACTGCGGCGGTACCTCGGGCAGGGCGCCAGCCTTGGAGCAGAATTCCGGCGTCTGCTGACGGCAATGGGTCAGCGGTCCGGCTGGGACGTTGCTCGACGGGCGATCGATGCTCTGCTTGACGATCTTGACGTTCGCGTGGCAGAGCCGTTCGAGCCTTCGGAGGGAGTACCAGAATCGCCGGGCGAGCCGCTTGAGCGGCTCGGCGCGGGGGCTCAGCGAGCCGCAGCACTCGCCGTCCTCGACCTGTATGGCGATCCAGACCTTGTCAGTCTTCAACGCTCGGTCCTCCTCCTTGTTGAGGAGCCCGAGGTCGGGCTGCATCCGAGTCTGCAGCGCCGTGTGGCGCAGCAGCTGATCAGTCTGCCGACCTTCGGAGTGCAGACGATCGTCGTCTCCCACGCCCCGCTCTTTGTAGACGCCGTGCCGCCCGATGGCATCCGCCTCGTCCGGCCCCGCACCGAAGAACTACACCTACCGGATGGTCGCACGGCGCGCGTTCGGAACCACGCCATTTCGGTGCCATCCGACCTGACCGAGGTGGCCGCGTTGGTGGGCGCCTCCCCAGCGGATGTCCTGCTCGCCAGCCAGTTCGTGGTTGTCGAAGGCGCCTCGGATGCCGCGATCCTGAAGACGTGGGCCGAGCGCTTTGGCTTGCGGCCTGACCTGCAGGGGATCCGCTTCTACCCCGCGGGAGGCTCGGCGCTCACGGTGCAGGTGGCCCGGCTGCTTGACCTCGTCTATCGCGACGCGGCGGTGTTCGTGGTCATGGACAACGGGCACGACACCGAGAAGCAGCGCCTCGAACTTGTCCAGCGGTTCGGCGGACGTGTGGATGCACGCCTGCTGAGCGTCAATGAGATCGAGGGGTTCTTCATGCCCGCCGCCGTCCAGCGCTGGCTCGTCAGCAACGGTGCCAGCGACGCTGACCTAGCGGCCGCTGCCGAGCTGCTCGAACGCGACCCCAACCGCAAGCGCGCGCTGCGGACCATCTCCGAGAAGGTGCTGAGCCGCGACTACCGGGTCGTCGAGGATGGCGTGGCCATCGCGCGGCACATGAGCGAGGGCGATGTGCCGTCCGACGTCGCGGCACTGTTCATGAGCCTGTCCCATCCGAGGCGTCAGGGGACCACCGCGTCGGCGCCCTGATCCGAACCGCGTGCCGGAACTGGCCTACACCCGGTTCATCGAGGCGAAGTTCCCGAGAGCGGGCCGCGTGTCGGAGGCCAACCTCGGACCTGACGGTTTCGCGCTGGTGCAGGCGCGGCTCACCTGACAGGCAGAGGTCGGTTCAGTCCTGTTCGCGCCAATCTCCGTCACCGGGGCGCTCGAACGTCACGAAACCATGGTCCACGCCGAGCCACTGAGCCCACTGCGTGGGTCGCCGGGCATGGGCCTCCAGCCGCAGTTCTCTCGCCACCACCATCCTCCGACCACCAACTCCGGGGCCCCCATTCAGGCATGCTCAGCTGGCGAGGCTTCGGGCTCGGCCTGCAGGTAGTCCCAGCGGTCGCGGTACCGCTCCAGCCAGCCGTCCGGGTATCCCGGCACCTCGGATCCGTGCCGCCGCCTGAGCGAGCGCACCGGGTTGTCCTTACCGCCTCTGGCGAGGAAGGCCCGGTGCGAGGCGGCAAGGAAGTCGGCCACCACCGTGGAGGGCACGATGTACACCTCCGGGCTGGTGGGCACGAGATCGACGAAGGCGTAGAAGAGCCGGGGGTGGACGAACTCCGGCAGTTCGTTCTTGTCCCCGAGGACCCAGTTACCCGCCCGCGTGGTGGTCTTGACCTGCACCATCGAGCCCATGCTCATCTTGGGATCGAACACG
>JAJYMP010000488.1 GCA_021786915.1 Chloroflexota bacterium | reverse complement strand
GGGGTCTCTCATCACGGTGGTGGGCGACGTACGCCCCGAGCACCCGCTCGAGGTGCCGACGCCCGTGGACCAGGACGTGGTCGAGGCACTCCCGGCGCGCGGTCCGCACGAACCGCTCCGCGAAGGCATTCGCCCTAGGCTAACGCGCTAGCGACGGACCGAACGGAAGCCGGGTCATCGCTGTCTGGCCTGCGGGCCTCCGGTGCTGATCCTCGAGCGCTGAGTCTCCTCGGGATGGGCGACTTCGCCACGGCGATCCCTCCCATCGCGGATCCGTGTGCGCAGGCCGGGTTCGTCACTGCTACGGCCGCCCGCGCCACGGGCCTGGCGGAGGGCACCCCGGTTGTCACCGGCCTCCACGACATCGCTGCCTGCGCCGTCGGTGCTGGTTCGATCGACGCCGGCGTCATGACCGTGATCGCCGGTTCGTTCGGCGTCAACGTCGTCGTCGCCGAGCGTCCGATCGTCGATCGACGCTGGGGGGTGTCGGAGTCACGTCCGTCCGGGTACCTGGGGCCACAGTGCTCGTTCCGCCGGCGCGACAGGCAGCATCGATTGGTTCGTCCGCACGCTCTACTCGCACGACGATCCGTCGGTCATCGACGACGAGCTGGCAGCAGCCTCGAACACGGGTGGAGGCCTGCGTTATGTCCCGCCCAGCGCCGGGTTCGTTCTCGCCGGCCCTCCGTCCGTCGGGCTCATGCGGTTGGCCGACGCCGTCGGCCGCCGGGCGATCCTAGCCGCGGTGCTCGACGGCCTGGTCCAGGCCCATCTGGCCCAGATCACGCCGATGCGTGGGGAGTTTTCCATCAGCGGCGTGCGGTTGACGGGCAGGGCTTCCCGCAACCGCTGGTTCCGCCAGCGATTCGCGGATGCCACCGACCTGCCGGTCTCGGTTGGGCACGCCCCGGAATCTGGGGCGCTCGGAGCGGCGATCTGCGCGGCGGTCGGCATCGGGGTGTTTGGCGGTCTCCAGTCAGCGATGCAGGCGATGGCCGGGACGCCGATGAGGATCGAGCCCACCTCGGACCATTCCGCAGCCAAGCCCGCGCACGTGCTTGGCCCCGTCGCGCCTGGAGGTCGGGTCGAGCCCGAGGTCGGCGGGATCGGCTGGCTGGTCGGGCCCCGTGGTCGGGTGGCTGTCAACAATCCGCACGTCTGACCCAGGCTCGGCCGCGGGGTGCCCGGCGCCCGCCCGCTCTCTCGCCGGGACTCGTAGCGTCCGCCGCGTCCGATTGGGTCGGCAGGATCGGTGCCGGATGCAGGCCTAGTGTCGCGCGCCGCAATGGGCTTGATTCTTGAATCGGATCAGCCTATCGTGCGGAGCATGGCGGCGCATCCGGCTCCCCCGTTGGCCGTCAGTGAGCACGAGGCCGAGGCCCTGCGGGCGATGACCCGGGCCGGCACGACCGGGCAGCGCACCGCGATGCGGGCGCGGATCATCCTGCGGGCGGCCGAGGGCGCCGCCCACGTCGACGTCGCCGAGGAGCTCGGCGTGAGCGTCCCGACCGTCCTGCTCTGGCGGCGGCGGTTCAGGGAGCGGGGCCTCGAGGGCCTCGCCGACGCGCCCCACCCCGGGCGGCCCAGGACGTACGGGCGCGAGGTCCGCGAGCGGGTGCTCGCCGAGACCCTCAGCCCTCCCGACGACGCGACGACCCACTGGAGCCGGGCGCGCCTGGCCCGCAGGGTCGGGGTCAGCGCCTCGACCGTCGGGCGGATCTGGCGGGAGGGCCGGCCCAAGCCCCACCGGACCGAGACCTTCAAGTTCAGCCGGGACCCCGAGCTGGTGGCCAAGGTCACCGACGTGGTCGGGCTCTACCTCAACCCGCCCGAGCGGGCGATCGTGCTCAGCGTCGACGAGGAGACCCAGATCCGGGCCCTCGACCGGACCCGGCCGATGCTGCCGATGAGGCCCGGCCAGGTCGAGCGCCAGACCCACGACTACAAGCGCAACGGCACCCTCGTCCTGTCGGCCGCGCTCGAGGTCGCGACCGGCACCGTCACGACCCGGACCACGGCGCGGCACCGTGCGGTCGAGTTCCTCGACTTCCTCAACCTCCTCGCCCGGACCTACCCGCGTCGCCAGATCCACGTCATCCTCGACAACGTGTCGACCCACAAGACGCCCGAGATCCAGACGTGGCTGGCCCGCCACAGGCGCTTCCACTTCCACTTCACCCCGACCTCGGCATCCTGGATGAACCAGGTCGAGACCTGGTTCGGCATCCTCAGCCGCCAGGCGCTCCGGCGCGGCAGCTTCGAGAGCGTCCGGGCCCTCGTCGCCGCCATCGAGGGGTTCGCCCGACAGTGGAACGACGGCGCCAGCCCGTTCACCTGGGTGAAGACCCCCGACGAGATCCTCGCCAAGGCGATCCGGAAGACGCAAGTCGATTCCGGCGCGCGACACTAGGTCCCGCTGGAGGGCCACCGCGGCGTCAGCCTGCCGCGCTCGACATGCGCCGGGCCGATCTCGGTCGTGAAGCCGTCGCTGAGGACGGCGTAGTCGTGGGAGGGCAGCAGGTAGTCCGCAGCCGCGCGCATCCGGTCCATCGAGTCCATCGATGCGTCGACGTCGACGTGGAACCCGGGCGGGAGGTCCCGCTCCACGTTCTCGTAGGTGCACACGGCGTCGCCTGAGATGCCGAAGGTGCCCTCCGCCGTGGCCGCCACGACTGCCTGCGAACCGGGCGTGTGCCCTGGGACCGGAAGGACCGAGAGACCCGGCGCAATCGTCGTCGGACCATCGAGCAGCTCGATGTTCGGGACGAGATACGGCGCGTGTGGCCAGCCTCCGGGTGCCGAGAGGAATGACTTCTCGAAGAACCGTCCGGGCGCCGCGGCATATCGCATCTCGGTCCGCTGGACGAGTACCCGGGCGTCCGGGAAGAGGTCGCAGTTCCCTGCGTGGTCCCAATGCAGGTGCGTCAGCACGACGAACTCGACGTCCTTCGGGTCGACACCTGCGCGATGGAGCGCATGGGCGGGGACCTGCTCCGGCAACCTGGTGAAGTCCTCCCCGATGAACTCTGACGGCCGGCCGTGGGTTGCCACGCTCGTGTCGACGATCACGGTGGTCGGGCCAGTCAGGACCCAGATGATGCGCGGGATCCGTGCGATTTCGCCGAAGCCCGAGGTGTAGGTCAGCATCGACTTCTCGAGCAGCGACGTGCCCGTGTCGAGCGCTCGAATGCGCCAGGTGGCCCCCGTTCGGTCGCGGCTTGCCTCAGCCACTCGCGTCTCCTCGATCGGCTCCGTTCGATGGTCGCTTGGCGTGCAATATACGATATCTCAACACCGACCGAGTCCACCTCAATGTGAGTTGCCAGAGATGCGGATCACCGGCGTTCGGACGGATACCTGTGACATTCCCCTGGCGCGACCGATCGTGATGGGTGAGCTCCGGTTCGAGTCCCGCGAGTACACGATCGTCACCATCGAGACGGACGCCGGGCTTGCCGGGATCGGCTTCGGGATGACGCGCAATGCCCCGATCGGGGCCATCGTCGATCGCAACCTCGCACCGCTTCTGCTCGGCGCCGATCCACTGATGACGGAGGCGTTGTGGGAACGGCTCTACTACCGGAACCTGACGATTGCAGGGCGTGGCGTCTTCATGCGGGCGCTGAGCCTGGTCGACATCGCCTTGTGGGACATCAAGGCGCAGGTTGCGGGGATGCCGATCTGGCAGCTGCTCGGCGGCGCCAGGTACCGGGCCCCACTCACCGTGGCCGGGGGATACCCAGCGGTCGGCAAGACCACTGATGACCTCGCACGCGAGGTGGACGACTACGTCGCTCGGGGCTTCGGGACGATCAAGATCGCAGCCGGCGATCTGGCAGAAGACACGGGGCTCCTGACCGCGGCGGCCGAGGCGATCGACGGCCGCGCTCGGCTCGCGTATGACGCCCACTGGGCGTGGCGGACGCTGTTCGACGTCGTCCCGACCGTGCGATCGTGGAGCGCCCTCGGCCTCTCATTCCTCGAGGACCCCTTCGCACCGGAGCTCATCCACCTCGCGCCGCCACTGCGCGCCGCAACGGGGATAGCGCTCGCCCTGGGCGAGGACGCGGTTGGGCGATGGGCGTTCGATCACCTGTTCGGTATCCTCGTCCCCGACGTCCTTCGGGTCGACGCGACCACGATGGGCGGCCTCAGCGAGGCGGCCAAGGTGTGCGGGATGGCGAGCACACGCGCCGTGCCGGTCCTACCGCACGTCTTCCCGGAGATCCACGTCCATTTGGCGGCCGCGTTTCCGTCCGTCATGGCCGTCGAGATGACGGTCCCGGAGTATGAGATCGACCTCTCGTACCGGTTGTTCCACGAATGGATCACCATCGAGGGCGGCGAGATCGTGGCCCCGACGGCTCCGGGGATCGGCGTCGCGCTGGACCCGGCGGCCGTCGATCGCTATCGAGTGGCGCAAACGTACCGGGCGAGTATCTAGGGCTCGGACTGTGAGGATGCGTCGGCCGCGGAGAGCTCGCACAAATCGTATACGATATCTCACGACGAAGTCAGCGTAGCAAGGATGACCGATGCCGGAGGGGCTTGATTCAGGCGCCAGGACTGCGGCTTCGCCGTCCCTGAGCGTGCTCGCGCGACCCAGTGGCAGCTTCGCCATGCTGGCCATCGACCAACGGGAGACGTTGCGAACCCTCCTGGTCGCGGCGGGAAGTCCCGGGACCGACCAGGATCTGCGCGACTTCAAGGTCGCGGTCGCCCGAGCCCTCTCGCCGGCCGCCTCCGCGATGCTCGTCGATCGGGACTACGGCCTCGCAGCGATCAGCCAGACGGGGGCGCTCTCGCCCAGCTGTGGCCTCATCGTGGCGGTGGACCGCTTCACACAGCCTCCCGGCGGAGTCCTGGAATGGAGCGAGCTCGACCGGGACGCGATGACCGACGCGCTGGCCGAGCGGGGGGCCAGGGCGCTCAAGTTCTTGGTCATCTGGCGGCCGGACCAGCCCGCGTCCCGTCGGGCCGACATGGTCGGCGAGTTCGTCGAGGGCTGCAGGAGACTTGGCCTCCTGTCCGTCCTAGAGGGCCTCGTGCAGGTGCCGAGCGGTGGCCTGGGCGCCGACATGGATGCGGCGATCCAGGCGGCCGCCGAGGAGCTCGGCCCGTACCGGCCGGACCTCTA
>JAJYMP010000391.1 GCA_021786915.1 Chloroflexota bacterium | reverse complement strand
GCCCGGCGGGCCAGGTTTGGCGCGCCGGGAGCGCCACGGCGCCGCGGCATCGGCTGACGGCCGCGTGGCGCGCCGGGAGCGCCAAGACGCCGGGGCGGCCGGCGCCGGCAGAGACCGCCGTTGCCGGCAGCCAACCCACGGCCCAGATAAGCCGCAGATGGGCAGCGGTTGCTTCAATCACGGCATGGCCGACACCCTGATCCACAGGACCGTCGAGGAGCGGCGACGCGACGTGATCCACAGGCTCGCCCTGGCCATCAAGGAGGCCAGAATCGAGCGAGGCGTATCCCAGCGAGCGCTCGCGGCAGCCGCAGGAATGGACCGCGGCTCCCTCGCGCGAATCGAGCGCGAGAAGCAGATGCCCACCGTGCCGGACCTGGTCGCGATCGCGACGGCATTGGGGATGGAGGCGAGCATCAGGCTGTTCTCGTCAACGGGGCCGCGCATCCACGATCGCACCTCCGCACCGATCACGAACGCGCTCCTCGGGATCGCGACAGGCGGTGGTCGCGGCGGCTCGAGGTGGCGGTGACGAAGCCAGATCGCGGCGTGATCGACGTCGTGCTTGCCGACGTGAAGGCCAGCGAGATCGTGGCAACCGAGGTCCAAGGCCAGCTGCGGCGAGTAGAGCAGCAACTGCGTTGGGCCGGGCAGAAGGCGGACAGCCTCCCGTCGGCGGAGGGTTGGCCGTGGGGCATGCTACGGCCGCGGGTCTCGCGGCTCCTGGTCCTCCGCTCGACGCCGGACACGCGTGCGCTCGTTCGAAGCTTGCCCGAGTTGTTCGGTGCCGCGTATCCGGTCACCGAGGCAGATGCCTACCGAGCGCTCACAACGCCGGGCGGCGGGTGGCCGGGCAACGCCCTGCTGTGGGCGGAGGCGACGGGATCGAACGCCCGAATTCTCGACAGCGCGCCGCGGACCTCCGGGCGGTGATCGCTCACCTTCGAGGCGTGCGCCCGCTGGAGGCCAGGCGCGAGGCGCAGAACGATGAGCCGTCCAGAGATCCGGGCCGATCTGGGATTCGCCTAGCGGCCCTCGAACCTCGGCTGGCGCTTCTCGGCGAAGGCGCGCAAGCCCTCGCGGCGGTCGGCCGACCGGACGACCACGTCGTACAGCTCATCCTCGGCCGACTGGCCATCGCGCAGCGAGCCAGCGGCGGCGCGGATCGAGCGCTTCGCCTCGCGCAGGCCCAGTGGCGCCGCCAGCGCGAGATCCGCGGCCAGCGACAGGGCCGTCGCGAGCGCGGTCCCCGGCTCGACGACCCGCGCCGCGAGCCCCCAGGCCTCGGCCTCCTCGCCCGTCAGCCGGCGGCCGGTCAAGATGAGATCGCGCGCCCGCGGGGCACCCACCGCCCATGTCAGCAGCCGCGCCGACCCGCCGCCCGGGAAGATCCCGACCCGCGTCTCGGGCAGGCCGAACACGGCATCCCGCGAAGCCACGATCAGGTCGCAGGCGAGCGCTAGCTCGAACCCGCCGGCCAGGCAGAAGCCTTCGACCGCGGCGATCGACAGCACCCGGAGTTCGGTGAGGGCCGTCGTGAGCGCGACGATCCGGCCGTGCTGGTCTGCGAGCTGCTCGTCGTCGAACGCCGCTCGCTCGCGCAGGTCCATCCCGGCGGAGAAGGCCGCGGAGCCGGCGCCGGTCAGGACCAGCGCCCGCGCCCACGCGTCGTCGTCGGCAGCCCGGACGGCCGCGAGCAGCGCGTCGAGCAGGGCGTCGTCGATCGCGTTGCGCACCGCCGGCCGGTTGAGCGTCAGCAGGACGATGCTGTCGTCGGCGCCCGTGCGCTCGACGCGGAGCCCGCCTGATTCGTGCATGGCGGCACCCTACCGCAGCGGCGGGCGCGAAGTTGGCGGGCGCGAACCAATCGATTCGCGGGGCCCCGTGCGTCAGGATGGGTGAGGGCGCTGCCGGGCCGCTCCGGCGGCGCCGTCATCGCGTTCCCGCCGGCCGGCCACCCGCCCTGTGCGCCGCGCCCCTCAGATCGGCTCGAAGCGCGCTTGGAAGAACCGCAGGTACTTGGGCTCGTAGACCATCCGCAGGCCGCGCGCGGACTCGCGGGCGTCGAAGCACGCCTTCACCGATTCGGCCACCACGTCCATGTGCGCCTGCGTGTAGACGCGACGCGGGATCGTGAGCCGCGTCAGCTCCAGCTTCGGGCGCTTGTGGTCGCCCGTCTTCGGGTCGCGCCCGGCGGACACGATCCCCCGCTCCATCGAACGGATCCCGGAGTCGAGGTACAGCTCCGCGGCCAGCGTCTGGGCCGGGAAGAGGTCCTGCGCGAGATGCGGGTAGAAGCGCTTCGCGTCGAGGAACACCGCGTGCCCGCCGATGGGCTGGACGATCGGGATGTCCCACTGGGTCAGCAGCTCGCCGAGGTACCGCACCTGGCCAACCCGAGACCGCACGTGCTCGTCCTTGACGGCCTCCTCGATCCCGATCGCGAGCGCCTCCATGTCGCGCCCGGCCATCCCGCCATACGTGTGGAGCCCCTCGAACACCACGACCAGGTTGCGCAGCTCCTCGAAGGTGTCCCAGTCGTTGACCGCCAGCCAGCCGCCGATGTTGACCAGGTTGTCCTTCTTGGCGCTCATCCAGGCGCCGTCGGTGTAGGAGCAGAACTCCAGCAGGATCTCGGCGATGGAGCGGTCCGCGTAGCCGTCCTCGCGCTCCTGGATGAACAGCGCGTTCTCCACCATGCGGGTGGCGTCAAGCATGACCTTGATGCCCAGCGGCTCGCACAGCTCGCGGACAGCGCGCACGTTCGCCATCGACACCGGCTGGCCGCCGGCCATGTTCACGGTGCCTGCCAGCGACACGTACGGGATCTTGTCCGCGCCCACCTCGTCGATCAGCGCCTGCAGCTTCGCGAGGTCGACGCTGCCCTTGAACGGGTGGAGCGACTGCGGGTCGTGGGCCTCGTCGATGATGACGTCGTGGAACGTGCCGCCCGCCATCTCCTGGTGCTCGCGGGTGGTCGTGAAGTACATGTTGCCCGGGATGTGGTCGCCGGGCTCGATCATCACCTGGCTGATCAGGTGCTCCGCGCCCCGTCCCTGGTGGGTCGGCACGATGTGCTTGTAGCCGTAGAAGCGCTGGACCGCCGACTCGAGGTGGTAGAAGTTGACGCTCCCGGCGTACGCCTCATCGCCCAGCATCATCCCGGCCCACTGGCGGTCGCTCATCGCCGACGTGCCGGAGTCGGTGAGCAGGTCGATGTACACGTCGTCGCTGCGGAGCAGGAACGTGTTGTAGCCGGCCTCGGCCGCCGCGGCCGCGCGCTGCTCGCGGGTCGTGGTCTTGAGCGGCTCGACCATCTTGATCTTCCAGGGCTCGGCCCAGCTGCGCCGGCCGTGCTGCTGGCCCATCGTGTGGAGCGAGGTGGGGCGGTCCTGGGGCATCGGTGTTCTCCGGCTCGGTCGGGTTGGGCAATCAGGTGGTGGCGCGCGCGGGGGTGGCGGGCTCGGGGGTGACGGGCAGGGCGGTCGTGCGCTTCACCTCGCGGACGACGAGGCTGGTCTGGATCCGCGCGATGCCGGGGATGGGCGAGAGCCGTTCCACGAGGAACCGCTCGAGCTCGCGGCGGTTGCGGAGGGCCACCCGGAGAACGTAGTCGTGCTCCCCGGTGACGTGGTGGACCTCGAGGACCTCTGGCATCGCGGTGACGGCGTCGCGGAAGCGCTCCACGTCGTCGTGGCCGTGGGCGCGGAGCCCGACGTGGACGAAGCAGAGGAGGTCGAAGCCGGCCTGCTCCCGGTCGACGAGCGCGACGTAGCCCGCGATGACGCCATCACGCTCGAGGCGCCGGACGCGGGCGTGGGTCGCCGCCTGGGAGAGGCCGATTCGGCGGGCGAGGTCGGCGTTCGCGAGCCGGCCATCAGCCTGGAGCTCGCGGAGGATGGCGTCGTCGATCTCGTCACGGGCGGGGTGTACCACGTTGGCGCTCCGGGCTGATTGGTTCTTCTGGACGAACACAACAGTACCGAAGATCCTTCGGCCAGGATGTGCTGCGGGACATCGTCCTTCGGCAGTCGATCATGCTGGCGCCGCGCGTTGGCGCAACACCACCAAATCCGCGCCGAATGCTCGACGCTCAGCGCAATCAGCCCCGAACGGTGGGCCGGCGCCAACACTTGGCGCCTCCCGCGCGTCGCTCGGCGCGAAATCGGTAGCCCACGGCCAACACGGGCTGCGAGGGCTGCGATTTGGTGGTGAAGCGCCAACGCCTGCGGGGGAGCGCTTGGACGAGCAGCGACAGCACGGCACCGGCATGCGGAGGTGCGATCACCCACGATGGAGCCCGCAGGTGATCGACATCTCGCGATGGCGTACTCGAGCCGAAGCGGGCGCTGTGAGTAGGGGTTCCGGCCAGCCTGACCGCGGCCGGCCGCAAGCTCGTCTCGCCGGACGTCATCGGCACCGAGCTCCACGATGACGTCTCCGGGGCCGACGGAGCGGTCGCTGTCCTCGAGCTTGGGGTGGCCTGATCCTGAGCCTCTACCCGCGCACGGAACCGGCCAAGGACGCCGGGCTGCCGCTGGGACCGGCCGGCCGCGCGGAGTTCAGCCTGGGCCACGGGGTCGGGACTCGCGAGGAAGTCGGCGCCCTGCTCGCCCGCGCAGAGGCTGCTGGGGCTCGCGTCACGGGCGGCCCGCGCGAGCGGCCGTGGGGCATCTGCTCAGGCAACTTCGCGGACCCCGAAGGCCACCTCTGGGGGGTCAACTGGAACCCGCAGCCGCAGGGCGACGAGGCGAGGGAGCTCGGGCCCGGGAATCGAAAGCGGCCCGCCGGCTGGCGGGCCGCTCAGGGGATCAGGCTGCGCGGACCTGCGCGGCTCGAGGGCCCTTGGGGCTGGCCTCGACCTCGAACTCGACACGCTCGCCGCCGACCAGGCGGTCGAAGTCGAGCGACGCGTCGAGGGCGCTGCGATGGAAGAAGTACTCCTTCGCGTCCTCGGCCGTGATGAAGCCGAAGCCGCGATCGGCGACGACCTTCTTGATGGTACCGGTGGCCATGATGACCTCCACGCTTCCCGAACTGGAACCCTGACGCACGGCCCGTTCGAGAAGGGGTCGACCACACGGAGCACGCCGCGCAGTGCGGCGAGGCGGACATCGTAGCGCAGGATGTTCGATCTGCCACCC
>JAJYMP010000114.1 GCA_021786915.1 Chloroflexota bacterium | reverse complement strand
CCAGAGACCCGGACGCCGTCTCCGCAGCAGGTCAGGATGCGGCGTCGCCGATCAGCCGCTCGACGATCACGACGTCCCTCCAGGCGCCGTCGAGCTTCGCGTGCCGGCGGTAGGCGCCCACCTCACGGAAGCCGACTCGAGCCAGGAGCGTCCGGCTCGCCGTGTTCTCGAGGAAGACGCGCGAGACGAGCTTCCAGAGGCCGGCGGCAGCGGCCGCCTCGACCAGTGCCTCCATGACCTCGCGCCCGGCACCCCGTCCACGATGGGTCCGCGCAACGTAGACGTTGAACTCCGCGACCCCGGCGTAGCAGTCGCGAGGTCGATAGGTCGCCGTGTCGGCGAACCCCACGACCTCCCCCTCCCGCTCGACCACGACGATCGGGTGAACCCCATCAAACCACGCGGCGATGTCCTCGGGCGTGCGGATCCGCGTCTCAAAGGTCGCCGTCCGATCGGCGATGCCCTCGTTGTAGATCCTGGCAATCTCAGCGGCGTCGGCCGGCGTCGCCAGGCGAGTGCTCATTTCTGGAGGGTAACAAGCAGAGCGTCCACCCTGCGAACGAATGACCCCTGTCGACCTAGCGCGTTCACCGCCGCAGGCGAAATCGTCACCGTGACCTCCACGACGCACGCCTCGCCGGGGGCGCGGGGTCGGGCTCGCGACGCCCGCGGTTCCGTCTCAGACGATGGCGGCGCGGTCGCCGCGGCGGGCAGCGCGCAACGCCACCTCGATGAACGGCCGCAGCCTTGCGGCCAGCTCGAGCTTCGTCCGCCGGAACGCCTCGAGCCGCTGCTCGTCGCCTCCCACGATCGCGGACGGGTCGTCGAGCCCCCAGTGGAGCGAGTTCGTCGAGCCTGGGAAGACCGGGCAGGTGGCCCTGGCCCGATCGCAGACGGTGATCACGTAGTCGAACCGCTCGCCGAGGAACCGCTCGATCGTCTTGCTCTCGGCCGTCGACCAGTCGATGCCGGACTCGGCGAGAGCAGCGATCGCCTCGGGCCGGACCCCGGTCGCCTCCGTGCCCGCAGACCGGACCTCGAAGTCCGGGCCGCCGTAGCTGCGGAGCAGAGCCTCGGCGATCTGGCTGCGCGCGGAGTTGTGCGTGCAGACGAACAGGACCCGGATCGGCGCACGGGTCGGTCGGTTCCTCCTGGCGCGACCCGCGGCGGCGATCGTCATCTCGAGGTCCAGGAGCTCCGCCTCGAGTCGATCGAGGTCATCCCGCTGCCGTGCGATCGCGACGCGCTGCTCGGCGAGGACGGGCGCGAGATCGACATCGATCGCGCCACGCTCGAGGCACCGTCGCGCGAGACGCCCGGCGTCCTCGGGCCCGAGCCCCAGCCGACGGAGCGAGGCGAGGATTCGCAGGCGCGCGACATCGGACTCGTTGTAGTCGCGATAGCCGTTGGCTCGCCGCTCCGGTGGCGGGACGACGCCAACCTGCTCGTACCAGCGA
Organism: Chloroflexota bacterium; assembly: GCA_021786915.1. The sequence continues at coordinate 3,692 of JAJYMP010000114.1, read as the reverse complement.
ATGGCCGTTGCGGCGATCCCGACGCGTCGCGCCAGCTCGGCGATCTTCACCGGTAGCCTCGCGCCTCTCGGAGCTGGTCGGCGAACTCCGCGGGGAGGTCGGACGCCTCGATCGCCTGCGCTGCGCGTTCGACGTCGTACGTGACGCGTCGGGCCTCGACCCGATCGGTAGCCGTGTCGATGAGGACCCAGCACGCCCGCGGGTCTCCGTCCTTGGGCTTGCCCGCCGAGCCCACGTTGATGAACCGGGTGCCGCCGACCGTCTTGTCGTAGGGCCTGTGCGTGTGGCCACAGACGATCACGTCCGCGTTCGCCCCGGCCGCGATCCGCGCGAAGGTCTCGTCGGGTTTGTCCTCGTAGAGGTACTCGTTGATCCTGCGCGGACTGCCGTGGACCAGGAGGTATCGCATGCCGTCGGCCTCGAACCGGATCTCCGGTTGCAGGCCGCGGAGCCACGCCTTGTTCGGCTCGCTCATGTGCGCCTTGGTCCACGCGAAGCCGGCGTCGCCGAGCGCCTTCTCCTCGGGTTTCGTGTACGCACAGCCGCACACGTCGCGCTCGAAGCCGGTGCCGTCGTCGTAGTTGCCCATGACGATCGGGAAGGCCTCCGCCTGGAGGCGCTCGGCTACCTCGTTCGGCCACGGGGCGTAGCCCACGAGATCGCCAAGGGCGTAGCGCTCCTCGACGACGGCCGCAGCGATATCGGCCAGGGTGGCCTCGAGTGCGGGCAGGTTTGAGTGGACGTCGGAGAAGATCGCGATGCGCATGCGGTAAAGGTAGACCTTCGAGTCGCTTCAAGGTCAAGCGGAGGGCGCATATGGCGGCCCTCATGCCGTACGAGCGCCCCAGGCCTTGGTGACCGGCAGCACTTCGTCCTCACGCAACTCCGCGAGATGATCCCGTGGAGCGGGTGATGGACACGCGGCAAGAAAGCGCCGTCGCCTCCGCGCAGTCGAAACCCTGCGCTCTCTGGTGTGGACGCGACCGTTGGGAGGTGGAGTGATGTTCTCCCGGATCCTGGTAGCGGTCGATGGCAGTATCAATGGCAGGGCCGCCCTGACCGAGGCGCTCGCAATCGTCGAGGATCAGGGTGCGCAGCTTCGCATCGTGCACGTCATCGACCGTGCCCCAAGGTCGTTTGGCCTGATCCTCCCCGACCTCGAGGCCTTCGCCGACGCTGCCCTCGACTCCGGCCGGAGAGTCCTCGGGGAGGCTGAATTCGTGGCGCGCGACGCCGGCGTCGCGGCGGAGGGAGTGCTTGCCGAGATGGGGCGTTGCCCATGCCCTATGAGCTCGAAGGTCCTCAGCGAGGCCGAGGACTGGGCGGCAGACCTCATCGTGATCGGCGCGCCCGAGCACAGCGGTCTCCGGCACCATCTCGCCGAGAGCGTGGCGGAGGACGTCGTGCGCCTGGCGCACGTTCCCGTGCTCGTTGCGCACGAGGCGGCGCAGGCCGGCCGACCCCTGCTCGCGGCTCGAGCGGTGGCCTGACCTCCGCGCTTCAGACGAGGCCTCTGCAGAGTCTCGGCAGGACTCCGCCCGCCCACCCAGCAGGCGAGGCCGCAGGAAATGAGCTCGAGGCGATCGTGCTCGGCACGGCGATGGCGGTCAACCCGGCCAGTGAACGACGAAGCGGGCCGGCATGAGACCGGCTGGGATGCACTAGATCTGGACGTAAGGTCCTAGTGCCGCGAGCGTCGCAACCGCGCGTTCGTCGAGCGCGGCCAGGGAGTCGCCATCGGCGAGGCAGCCCGACGTGAGGATCCGCCCCGGCACGGACGACGCCATCGGTGCGAGACCCCGCGTCGATCGCATCGCCTCGCCATCCGACCAGGGGGCGTCGAGAGGCGCTCGCCGGAGCTGCCCATCAAGGGCGGTCGCGAAGGTCAACCCCGTCGCTGCGCCCTGTTGCGTCGCGAGGAGTGCGTGGATCGTCTGCGCCCGTCGGTCTGACTCGACGACGAACCCGACGCTGAGCGCCCCCGGCTCGCGGGCGAAGACCGACCTATAGCGGCGGACTTTCTCCGCCAGGACCTCGCCCCTCTCGGTGCCGAGGTCGCGCTCGACGAACAGCGGAATCACGCTGTCCCGGACCCGGATGACCGCGAGCGCGTCGGGCCGCAGGAAGCCCCCGAACAGGCGCCCGCACGCTCGCTCGGGCACCCACGCCACCAGGCCCTCGCCGAGCAGCGGGTCACCATGGCGTAGGAATGCCGCGAGCAGGTCGAGCGTCGCGAGCTGGTGGATCGGCGCCGAGGCGGGCTGCTCCGGTCCCTGGTCGGAACGGCCCTCCGGCCAGCTGAGCAGCTCGATGTCGCGTCGCGCCGCGCGGGTCAATTCGTAGGCGTGGCGGCCGCGCGGCCGGTTGGCGCTGGCCGCCCAGAAGCCGCGCAGCAGCCCGATCTCGACCAGTCGGCGCAGGCGGCGCTGCGCGGTCCGGAGCTGGCCGTAGACGAGGAGCGACGCCAGCTCGGCGGTGACGATGTCGCCCGCCAGCAGCCAGAGCAGCAGGTGGCGGTCACGGAGCGGCAGCGCCGTCCACACCGCCCCTGCGCGCATGGAGCGCAGCGAGTCGGGATTCTGGCGCGAGCCGTCCTGAGCACGATTCGGTGTCGCGCCCATCGTCACCCTACTGTCGCGTTAGGGGGCGTCAGGAAACAACAGCCTCGGACAGGGGTAGCCGCTGGCGGGGCAGGAGCGAGTAGTTCCACTCCCCGTGGAAGGCGTCGGGGCGCAGATAGAGGGTCGCCATGTCGGCATCGGGCACGCTGACACCCTTCGGGTAGGCGTTCCGATCGAGCGCGCTCTTGACCCGCAGACCGGTGCGGGTCGTGGTCGCGGCGATGAGTTTGACGATCACCTCGTGGCTGACCAGGGGCTTGCCGCGCCAGTTCATGGTGATCGCGCTGAAGAGGCGGTGCTCGATCTTGTTCCACTTGCTGGTGCCGGGCGGGAAGTGGCAGACGGCGATCTCGAGCCCCGTCTCGTCGGCGAGCTTCTGGAGCTCCGCCTTCCACAGCCGGATGCGGTAGCCGTTGCTGCCCCCGGCGTCGGCGGTGACGAGCAGCCGGGTGGCGTCGGGGTAGAGCGGAGCGCCCATGGTCTGCCACCAGCGGCGGATGGCCTCGACCGCGAACGCCGCCGTGTCATGGTCGGTGCCCACGCTCACCCAGGCCTCGTTGGCGGCGAGATCATAGACGCCGTACGGGCTCACCCGACCGTGATCCGCATCATCGATCGCGAAGTCGTGCATCAGCACCCGCTCGGGCTCGCCCGCCGGGCGCAGCTCCTTGCCCGCGTTGCGGAACGGCCCGACGAGCTCCTTCTTCTTGGTGTCGACGCTGATGACGGGCTCGCCGAGCGAGAGCTGCAGCTGGACCGCGGCGTTGAGATGGCCGAACTGGGCGTCGCGGTCGGGGTGGTTCGTCCCTTCGAGCGTCTTGCGGTTGGCCTGGAGGCTGTAGCCCAGGTCGTGGAGCAGCTCCGACACCGTCTGGTGGCTGACCCGGTGACCACTCCGGACGAGCTCGTCGGCGAGGTTGCGCACGCTCCGGGTCGTCCAGCGCAGCGGCGACTCGGGGTCTCCCCGGCTGCCGGGCTCGATCAGCGCCTCGAGGTCGGCGCGCAGGGTGGGGTCACGCTGCTCGATGGGTGGCCGACCGGCACCCGGCCGGCGGATGCGCCCCCGCTCGA
>JAJYMP010000349.1 GCA_021786915.1 Chloroflexota bacterium | reverse complement strand
TGTTTCGGTACCGGGGCAGCGAGGGAATGCTCGCGTGGGCGTTCCACCGCATCTCGGGTGTCGCCATCTGGGCGTTCATCCTGCTCCACGTCCTCGACATCTGGCTCGCGAACGTCAACGCCACGCTCTACAACGACCTGCTGGGCCTCTACGGGAGTCCGATCGGCCGGGTGGGGGAGTCGCTGCTGGGCGCCGCGCTGCTGTACCACGCGCTCAACGGCCTGCGGATCATCATCATGGACTTCTGGCCCTCGATGACCCGGTACCACAAGCAGCTGTGGTACGCCAACTGGGTGGCGTTCGTGGTGATCGGCGTGCCGATCCTCATCCAGATCATGGCGCCGGCCTTCGGGCTCACGGCCCCGTTCACCTTCGGAGGTGCGTGAGATGGCCATTCGAGTCTCGCGCGCTGGCAGCTCCCCGCGGCCCCAGACCGGAGGCTGGGAGCTTGCCATCTGGTACCTGATGCGGCTGACCGGGCTGGGCCTGTTCGTCACTGCCCTGGCGCATTTCATCATCGTCCACTTCATCTCCGACCCCGCGGTGCAGACCGCTGACTGGATCGCGAAGAACCGGTGGGCGGACGCCGCCTGGCGGACCGTGGACTGGCTGATGCTCGCGTTCGTCGTGTTCCACGCGTTCATGGGGTTGCGCATCGTCGTGCAGGACTACACCAAGGGCAGCGCCCGGATGGCGCTCACGATGGCGCTCTACATCGGCGCCTTCGTGATCTTCGCGATGGGGACCATGGCCCTCATCACCTTCAAGGCTGCCGGCCCGGTGCAGCCGTGATCCGCGAGCACGAGGCCCTCGTCGTCGGCGCTGGTGGCGCCGGCCTGTGGGCCGCCCTCGAGCTGGCGAAGGCCGGCATCGACTCGGCAGTCCTCACCAAGCTGTACCCGACCCGCTCCCACACCGGCGCCGCCCAGGGCGGCGTGTGTGCCGCCCTGGGAAACCAGGAGGAGGACCACTGGGAGTGGCACATGTTCGACACCATCAAGGGTGGCGACTACCTGGTGGACCAGGACGCGGCCGAGGTGCTCGCCCGCGAGGCCATCGAGACGGTGATCGAGCTCGAGCACATGGGGCTGCCGTTCAACCGGACGCCTGACGGCAAGATCGACCAGCGCAAGTTCGGCGGCCACACGCGCAACTACGGCGAGGGCCCCGTCATGCGGGCCTGCTTCGCCGCGGACCGCACGGGCCACATGATCCTCCAGACGCTGTACCAGCAGTGCGTCAAGCACGGCGTCAAGTTCTACGACGAGTACCACGTCGTCGACCTCGTGACCGAGGGCGGCGAGCTGGGCGACGGCGGGCGCTGCGCCGGCGTGGTGGCCTACCGGATCGCTGACGGCGAACTGGTGACGATCAAGTCGAAGGCCGTGCTCCTCGCCACCGGCGGCTTCGGGCGCATGTTCCGCGTGACCTCGAACGCCTGGAGCCTGACCGGCGACGGCGTCTCGCTGGCCTATCGCCACGGCGTGCCGATGCAGGACATGGAGTTCTACCAATTCCACCCGACCGGCATCGTCGGAATCGGGATCCTGCTCTCCGAGGCGGCCCGCGGCGAGGGCGCCTACCTGCTCGACAACGACGGCTTCCGGTTCATGGAGCGCTACGCGCCCAAGCTCATGGAGCTCGCGCCGCGCGACATGGTCAGCCGGGCCATCGTCCAGGAGATCCGCGCCGGCCGGGGCATCAACGGCAAGGACTACGTCTACCTCGACGTGCGCCACCTCGGGCGCAAGAAGATCGACGAGAAGCTGCCCGACATCACCGATTTCGTGCGGGTCTACCAGGGCATCGAGCCCTACACGGACCCCATCCCGATCCAGCCCACCGCCCACTACGCGATGGGCGGCATCCCGACCAACCTCAACTCGCAGGTCACCCGCGACAAGAAGAACACGGTCGTGCCGGGGCTGTACGCCGCCGGCGAGGCCGCGTGCGTGTCCGTCCACGGCGCCAACCGCCTGGGCACCAACTCGCTCGTGGACCTGCTGGTCTTCGGGCGTCGGGCGGGGATGCAGATGGCCAAGGACGTCCGTGGCGTGGACATGCCCGAGGTCAGCGAGACGTCGGCCGACGCCGTCCGCGCCGATCTTGAGGCACTCCGGACCCGGCCCAAGGGCGAGCGCAAGGAGGCGATCCGCAAGGAGCTCGCCGACGTGATGATGGACGACGCGGGCGTCTACCGGACGGCCGAGGGCCTTGAGCGCGCACGGGCCAAGGTGGCCGAGCTCCGGGGCCGTTACCAGAACGTCAGCGTGGACGACAAGGGGACCACCTTCAACACGGACCTCCTCGAGGCCCGCGAGGTCGGCTACCTGCTCGACTGCGCCCAGACGATGGTCGCCGCCTGCATCAACCGCAAGGAGAGCCGCGGGGCGCACAGCCGCGAGGACTTCCCCGAGCGCGACGATGTCAACTTCCTCACCCACTCCCTCGCGACGAAGGGCGCGGACGGGTCGGTCGAGCTGGACTACAAGCCAGTCACGATCACCAAGTTCCAGCCCAAGCCGCGCGTCTACTGAGCGGAGGAGCACGAGATGCAGATCGAGCTGCGCATCCTCCGCTTCGACCCGGAGCGCGACCAGAGGCCGCACGAGGAGAGCTACAAGGTCGAGGCGGCCCCGATGGACCGGGTCCTGGACCTGCTCCACAAGGTCAAGTACGAGCAGGACGGGACGCTGACGTTCCGCCGGTCCTGCGCGCATGGCGTCTGCGGGTCGGACGCGATGCTCATCAACGGGCGCAACCGGCTCGCCTGCAAGATCCGCGTGGACCAGCTCAAGGCCAAGCGGATCACGGTGGCTCCGCTGCCGGGCCTGCCGGTGACGAAGGACCTGGTGGTCGACATGGACGGCTTCTTCGAGAAGTTCCGGAGCGTCCAGCCGTACCTCCAGACGAACACGCCCGCCCCCGAGCGCGAGCGGCGGCAGTCGCCTGCCGACCGGGCCGTGTTCGACGACACGACCAAGTGCATCCTGTGCGCCGCGTGCACGACCTCGTGCCCGTCGTTCTGGGCGCAGCCGTCGTACGTCGGGCCGGCCGCGATCGTCAACGCCCACCGGTTCATCTTCGACACCCGCGATGACGCGGCCGAGGTGCGGCTGGAGATCCTCGCCGATCGCAACGGCGTCTGGCGGTGCCGGACGATCTTCAACTGCACCGACGCCTGCCCGCGCGGGATCCACATCACCCAGGCGATCCTCGAGGTCTCCTCGAAGATCGTGGAGCACCACGCCTGAGCGAGGCGCCGCTCCCCGTCATCGCGCACCTCGTCATCCGCACCGACGGCGCGGCCCGGGGCAACCCGGGACCCGCGTCGCTCGGCGCGGCGCTGATCAATGGGGCGCGTCCTGACGCCCTCGACCCGTTCGCGCCCCCGGACGCGACGATCAGCCAGGCGCTCGGGATCCAGACCAACAACGTCGCCGAGTGGACGGGCGTCGTCGAGGCGCTCAAGCTGGCCCACCGTCTGGGGGCTGAGCGCGTCGACCTGTTCCTCGACTCCAAGCTGATCGTGGAGCAGCTCCACGGCAGGTGGCGGGTCAAGGACGCGAAGCTGGCTCCGCTCCACGCCGAGGCGAAGGGCCTGCTGGGCCGCCTCGGGCGGTGGTCCGCCACGCACGTGCCCCGCGCCCAGAACGCCACCGCGGACCGGTTGGCCAACGAGGCGCTCGACCGGGTGGCCGTCGGCGGGCCGGCCCGTGTCGCGCGGGCCCGACGCACTGCGCCGGCTCAGGACGGGGGGACGGCCTGATGGCCCGCCTGCCGACCGTGCTCTGCTTCGGCGACTCGAACACCCACGGCGCGGACCCGGGCGGTGGCGAGCGGTTCGCCCCGGACGTCCGGTGGCCCGGCGTGATGGCCGGCCTGCTGGCCGGCGAGGCGCACGTCATCGAGGAGGGGCTCAACGGCCGCACGACGATCTGGGACGACCCGTTCACCGAGGGCCGGAACGGCCGCACCTACCTGCCGCCGTGCCTGCGCTCGCACCAACCGCTCGACGTGCTGGTCCTGATGCTCGGGACCAACGACGTCAAGCCGATGTTCCACGCCGAGCCCTTCGAGGTTGCCCTCGGCATGCAGTCACTCGTCGACATCGCCCAGGCGTCGGGGTGCGGCCCTACCGGCACTGCGCCGCGGATCCTCGTCGTGGCGCCTCCCCGGCTCCTCGACACCACCGCCCAGTCCGACCTGTGGGGATTCCGCGATCGGCAGGCGGCCGCCCTCGCCCTGGCTCCCCTGTACCAGGCGGTGGCGGCCTCGCGCGGTGCCGCATTCCTCGATGCGGGCTCCATCGTGTCCGGGGACCCGGCCGACGGTGTCCACCTCTCGGCCGAGAGCCACGCCGTCCTGGCGCGCGCCATGGCCGACGCCGTGCGCCCGCTCCTGCCTGCGCGCTGAGCCGCGGGCTGCGGACGGCCGCTCGAGATCGAGCCGACCCGGTCCGCAGCGCGCGCCGCTACCCGAGGCCCGGCGACCGCCGGTTCGCCGGATGGACCGCCCCCGCGTACAATCCGGCGGCCAGCGAGGCGGCCGGACGGTCGCGCGTCGCCCGAGCGATCGGCGCGGCGTGAGGAAAGTCCGAGCTCCCCAGCGCAGGGTGGCGGGTAACGCCCGTCCGCCGTGAGGCGAGGACCAGTGCCACAGTGACGATGCCGGCCCCTCGGGGCCGGAGTGAAACGCGGCAAACTCCACCCGGAGCAAGGCCAAATAGGAGGGCGCAACCCCGGTTCGCCGGGGGGAGAGGCGCGCTGCCCAGCCCTCGGGTCGGCTGCATGAGCCGTCGGGCAACCGGCGGCCCCAGATGGATGACCGTCGCCACGGCGCGAGCCGCGGCACAGAACTCGGCTTACAGGCCGCCTCGCCGGCGCCTCACCCGATTCCACGCACGAATCAGCCCCTGAGGCGGCCTGGCGGGGAGGGGCTGCACTCAGTTCTGCACACGTTTGAGCCCTTCGCCGCCCGCCTCGTCAGCGTGCTGCAACCCTTCAATGTCGACACGAGAATGAAGGGATGGGACCGGACTGGGCCCCACTAGGCAGAACTTCCAGCGCTCGACGGGCATCCGTGAGCACGGAACCGGCTGAATGGGCTGCGGCGCTTTGGCTACACGGACGCAGGCGTGACGCCGATGAGCTCGAACGCTCGCGCCTGG
>JAJYMP010000171.1 GCA_021786915.1 Chloroflexota bacterium | reverse complement strand
GAGGCTGGCGAAACCCGCCTCCGGGTGGTCCCATGTCGGTGGCGGGCGACAGCGGTGACGATCGCGACAGGGACGGCCCCGTACCGCGATCACGGCCTGCTCAACGCGGGCATGACCGTCCGCATCTCGCCCGCGGGCGGCCGCGTCTTCGACGCCGGCACGTTCCTGTTCGGTGCCGCCCTCGGCGGCAAGATCGACCTGGGCGTGTCCGCGGCATCGTTCGACCGGTTCGCCCGCAACGTGATGGAGTGGCTGGGTGTGGCGGCGCCGCGACCGGACACGGGCAAGCCCGCACCGACCCTGCCCCCTCGACGGGTGACCGGCCATACGGGGGCCTGACGCCACGGAGCGCGGGCAACGCCGCAGCTTGCACCGGGGGCGCCGCAGCTCGCCGCCGCCCCTCTGGAAACGTCGCCGAGTGGCGGCGTTACCAGCGCAGCTGGCGCAGGGTCGGGCGAGCCCCGATGAACCCTCGCAGGGCCTATTGCGGGTCCGTGCCCACGGCGGTGCCCTCCGGCGCCAGGTGAACTGGCACGTGGGCGCGAGCCCCACGCCACGCCTCGCAGGAGGCGCTTCTTGCGCACGGTGGTAGCCTCTGCTCCCGGCTCGGCGGTCCGAGGAGCCTGTCGCCGGGAGCATCGAGGAATAGGGCACCGTGGCGCGTTCCATGTGGAAAGGGGCCATCTCGTTCGGCCTCATCACCATCCCGGTCAAGCTCTACACCGCCACCGACGCCGAGGCGGCCGTCCGGTTTCACATGCTGCACGCGACGGACCTGTCGCGGATCCAGATGAAGACCTGGTGCCCGGTCGAGGACGTGGCGATCGCGCGGTCGGACACCGTCAAGGGGTACGAGTACGCCTCGGGCAAGTACGTGGTGATCACGGACGAGGACCTCGAGAAGCTCCCCCTCAAGACGATGCACACGATCGAGATCGAGCAGTTCACGCCGCGCGAGGCGGGCGTGGGGCCGCTCGGCTTCACCAAGGCCGCCTACTACGTAGAGCCCGACAAGGTGGGCAGGCGCGCGTTCGCGCTCCTCCGCCAGGTGCTCCAGGGCAAGGGGTTGACCGCGGTCTGCAAGGTGGTCATCCGCGAGCGAGAGGCGCTGGCGGTCCTCGACCCGTTCGAGGACACGATGATGCTCACCACGCTCCACTGGCCCGACGAGATCCGCACCACCGCGGAGCTCGACCTGGGCACGGACACGTTCGAGTTCAAGCCGGCGGAGCTCGCGATGGCCGACCAGCTGGCCGATGCGATGACCGCCGACTTCGAGCCCGACCGCTACCGCGACGAGTACCGCGAGGCGCTGATGCAAGTGATCGAGGCCAAGGTGGCGGGCCAGCAGATCGTCGAGCCGCCGCAGGCGGAGGAGGCCCCGTCGGGCAACCTCGTGGACCTGATGCGGCTGCTGGAGGCAAGCGTCAAGGCCCAGGTGGACTCGCGCGACGGCAAGGGCAGGCCCCCGGTCTCGCTGGCCGAGGCCAAGGCGACGCGCGGGGCCGAGCCGAAGCAGGCCGCGAGGCCGACACCGGCGAAGACGGCGAAGCGGGAGGAGGCCGAAGCCGAAGGCGAGGCAGCGGAGCACCGCCAGGCCCGCCGCAAGCGCGCGTCCTAGCCGCAGGGCCAGGGCGCCAGCGCAGCGCCGACGGCACCGGGCGCGCATCGTGCCCCTCGACGAGTACCGCCGCAAGCGCGACTTCGCGCGCACGCCAGAGCCCGCGCCGGCCGCGCGGCCGGCAGCTGCGCCGGACAGCCAGCCTGCCGTCGCCCCGTTCGCGCTGCGCCGCCGATTCGTCGTCCAGCGCCACCGCGCGCGGCGGCTCCACTACGACCTGCGCCTCGAGCTCGACGGCGTCCTCGTCTCTTGGGCTGTGCCGAAGGGGCCCACGCTCGACCCCTCCGCGCGGCGGATGGCGGTCCACGTCGAGGACCACCCGCTCAGCTACTACGACTTCGAGGGCACCATCCCCAAGCGGGAGTACGGCGGCGGCGACGTGATCGTGTGGGACTGGGGCACGTGGGAGCCCGAGCGCGAGACCGCCGACCCCGCGGCCTCGCTCTCGGCGGGCGAGCTCAAGTTCCGCCTCCGCGGCGAGAAGCTGCGCGGCCGCTGGACCATCGTGCGGACGGGCGCGGCGACGCGGCGCTCGGCGGGAGACGAGGAGTCCGGCGACCCGTGGCTGCTGCTCCACAAGCACGACGCTGACGCGGCGCTGGGCTGGGACGCCGAGGACCATCCGGCCAGCGTCAAGACCGGCCGCACGAACGACGAGACCCGCGACGGCGCGGCGCCGAAGCTGACGGGCACGCCGCCGGTCGGCGGCGTGGACCCGGACCTCGCCATTGCGGTCGAGGCGCCGATGCCGCGCTTCGTCGACCCCATGCTGGCAATGCCGGCGATCGCCGTGCCGCCCGGGCCGGACTGGCTGGTGGAGGTGAAGTGGGACGGCTTCCGGACGCAGGCGCTGGTGCGGGCCGGCCGGACCGAGCTGCGGTCGCGCAACGGGGTGGACGCCGGGGGCTGGTTCCCGCGGCTGCGCGGGTCGTCGGACTGGATCGACGCGTCCGAGGCGCTCGTCGACGGCGAGGTGGTGGCGCTCGACGGCTCGGGCCGGCCCGACTTCTCGCTGCTCCAGGAACGGATGAACGACCCGAGGGGAGGGGTGGTGCTGGTGGCGTTCGACCTGCTCCACCTCGACGGATGGTCGCTGCTCGACGTCCCGCTCGAGGCCCGCAAGTCGCTCCTCGCGAGCCGGCTCCGCCCGGACCCGCGCGTCCTGTACGCGACCCACGTGATCGGCGACGGCCCGGCGTTCTTCGAGGCGGCGGTGCGCAACGGCCTCGAGGGCGTGGTGGCCAAGCGACGGCGCTCGCGCTACCAGCCGGGCCGACGGACCGGCGACTGGGTCAAGCGCAAGGGCCGGCCGAGCCAGGACCTGGTGGTGGGCGGCTGGACCCCCGAGAGCGGCGGGTCGAAGGGGCTGGGCGCGCTGGTCGTCGGGGTGTACGAGGGCGATCGGCTGCGGTTCTCCGGAGCGGTGGGCTCGGGGTTCCACGGCCAGGCCCGTCGCGAGCTGCTCGAACGCCTTGGCGCCCTCCAGGCCGATACGCCCCCGTTCGACCCGCCGCCACCCGCCGGGGCGCGAAGCCGATGGGGCAAGGACCTCGCCGGGGTGCGCTGGGCCCGGCCGGAGCTGGTCATCAGAGCCGAGATGGCGGGCTGGACGCGCGACGGCAACGTGCGCCAGGCCGCGTTCAAGGCGGTCCTCGACGACCGCGACCCGAAGGCCGTGATCCGAGAGGCGGACAGGCCGGCCGACACGACGGACGCGAAGGCCGACCCGGTCGCAACGCCGTCGGCACCGTCGGCTTCGGCTACGTCGGCTTCGGCCTCGTCGGCTACGTCGGCCTCGTCGGCTTCGTCGAAATCGAGTGCCACTCCCGCCGCACCACAGCGCGCGACCGATGACGAGCTGGCCGCGCTGGCCGCCCTCCCCAAGCAGGGCACCTGGCGCGTCGGCGGGCGAGAGTTGACGCTCACCAACCTGGACAAGGTCCTCTTCCCGCCCCGCGACGACGCGGAGGAGCCTCCCGTCACCAAGCGCGAGCTGATCGCCTACTTCGCGCGGATCGCGCCGGTCATGCTGCCCCACCTGGCCGGGCGGCCCCTCAACCTGCACCGCTATCCCGACGGCGCCGGCCACCCAGGGTTCTGGCAGAAGCAGATCCCCTCGAGCGCCCCCGCCTGGCTCGTGCGCTGGCGCGAGAGCCTCGAGGGCCGGCGCGAGGACCGCGACCCCAACGACCACCTCGTGGCCGAGAGCGTCGGCGCGCTGTGCTGGCTTGGCAACGCGGCCTCGTTCGAGGTCCACGCCTGGACCTCGACCTGCGAGGACCCCTGGCGGCCCACCTACGCGCTGATCGACATCGACCCCGGCACGAACACGACCTGGGAGCAGACGCTCGCCCTGGCGCGCCTCTACCGCACCGCGCTCGAGCACCTGGGCGTGCGCGCCTACCCCAAGGTCACCGGCGGCCGGGGCATCCACGCCTGGATCCCCGTGGAGCGCGGCCGCTACGGCTACACGGAGACCTCGGACTGGGTGGAGAAGCTCTCGCGCGCGGTCGGGGGCATCCTGCCGGACCTCGTGTCGTGGGAGTGGTCGAAGGCCGATCGGGGCGGCAGGGCGCGCCTCGACTACACGCAGAACCAGCCGATCAAGACGCTCGTCGCGCCGTATGCCGTCCGTCCGGCGCCAGGCGCCCCCGTCTCCGCGCCGATCACGTGGGACGAGCTGGACGACCCCGACCTGCGGCCGGACCGCTGGACGATCCGCACGATCCTGGACCGCGTCGCGGAGCGGGGCGACCTCTGGGCGGCGCTCCCCGAGGACCGGCAAGTGCTGCCGCCGCTGTGACATCCGAGGCCGCACCGGCGCGTGTTCGACCGTGTGCGCCTGGCAGGGAGCGTCCAGTTGACCCCGCAGTGCGCGTCGATCGCGCGGCGGCCCCTCGAGCCCTCCCACGATCCTGGCGCGCGACGATCCTGGCCCTGGGCGCGCGACGCACTCCCGAGCGGTTCCGCTCGTCTCGCCGCCACACGGCGCTCATACGCTGAACTCCACTCTTATCGCCGGCTGGCGGCGGTACGAGCGGAACCTGCCCGCCTGCCGGGCACGGGCGCGGCGCCGCCCGTTTGACAAGCGCCGCACGACGGCGGTACGAGCGAATCGAGCGCGGGGAGTCCAGCACGCGCTGCGCCGCCACCCTGCGGCGGCACCACCCGAGCGGCGACAATCGCTCAATGCCGCAACGCGCCCGCTCCAGCCGATGAGACCGGCCGCCGTCATCGGTCTCGCATCGGCGATCCGCGGCGTCGTCCTCACGCCCGACCATCCCGACTTCAGCGCCGCCGCGGCCGTCGTCCAGCTCGCTCGGCCCGGCCGGCCCGCGCTGGTCGTCCGGCCCGCCTGCGCCGCTGACGTCGCGCGGACCATCGCCTTCGCCCGGGACGAGGCCATCGAGATCGCCGTGCGCGGGGGCGGGCACAGCGCCGCCGGCCACGGCACCGGCGATGGCGTGCTGGTCCTCGACATGCGCGGTGTCCGCGAGCTCGAGGTCGACCCCGTCGCGCGTCGGCTTCGTGCAGGCGCCGGTCTGCTCGCCCG
>JAJYMP010000497.1 GCA_021786915.1 Chloroflexota bacterium | reverse complement strand
AACGGGTCCGGGGCAGGTGGGCTCGCGGGGCCAGGCGGTGCTGGGGCGGGATCTTCAGGCACGGTGGCGTGAGTGTACCGACAGCGATGCCGCTGGCGCGGGATCGCCAGTCCCGCGGCCACCGGGGATCGCCGGCCCCGCCCCCGAAGTCGGCTCTCGATTCTTCGCACTTGCACAAATCGTCCATGTGGCGATAATGAACGTTGCCTCATGAACGAATCCGCAGAAGCCTCCAGCACGAACCACTCGACATCCGGGCAGGCGACCGTCGCCGCGCCCGCATCGTGGACGGACACGGACGCCGTCGTCGGCGAGATCCTGGGACTCATCGCGCGGGAGCGCGCATCGCACCTGCGGCGATGGTGCCGCCAGGATGTCAGCATGACGGCGATCCACGTCCTCCTGGCGATCGAGGCGCACGGGCCGATGCCGATGAGCCGGCTCGCCGAGATCCTCGACGTGGGGCTGTCCAACGCGACGGGCATCGTGACGCGGCTCGAGGAGCGCGGGCTCGTGCGGCGCGAGCACGACGATACGGACCGCCGCCTCGTGCTTGTGATCGCCACCGAACGCGGCCGCGAGCTGCTGGAGGACCGCGAGTTCATGAAGGCGGAGGAGCTGCACGTCGTCCTCGATGCGATGGAGCCGGCGCAGCGGGCCGGTTTCGTGCAGGCGCTGCGGGACTTCGTGACCACGAGCGAACACCTCCGCACGACGGGGGTGCTCGTCGAGGACTGCGGAGCCGAGCTGGCGGCCGATCCCGGAGCGTCGGCGATTCCCGCGACCGAACTCCACTGACCGCCTGATCCAGCGCCGGACGATCCGTCTGTCACGACGCCCCGGCCAGCCACCATCCGCCCAGGAGAGCGCCCCATGGAACACATCCCCGCACCGGTCGGGGCCATCGAAGATGACAACGTCGCGATTCACGTCGGATCGCGCGCCCGGTTCGAGATCCTCTTCGCAGTCCTGCTCGGGCTGTTCCTGAGCGCCCTCGACCAGACGATCGTCGGACCCGTGCTGCCCCGCATCGTCACCGACCTCAACGGTGCCAGCCTCTACACCTGGGTCGTGACCGCGTACCTGCTCACGAGCACCGTCACGATCCCGATCTACGGCAAGCTCTCCGACCTCTACGGCCGGCGGCCGCTCCTGATGGCGGGCATCGTGCTGTTCCTCGTCGGGTCCGCGCTCTCCGGCCTCAGCCAGTCCATGGAGATGCTCATCGTGTTCCGGGCGATCCAGGGCCTCGGCGCGGGCGCGCTCTTCCCGATCTCGCTCGCGATCATCGGCGACCTGTTCTCACCGGCCGAACGGGGCAAGTACCAGGGCCTCTTCGGCGCGGTGTTCGGCGTCGCGTTCCTCGTCGGGCCGTTCCTCGGCGGGTTCCTCACCGACCACATCAGCTGGCACTGGGTCTTCTACGTGAACCTGCCGATCGGGGCCATCTCGCTGTTCCTGATCTGGCGGCTGCTCCCGACCGTCCGGCGCGAGGGGGCGCGCATGAACCTCGACATCCCGGGCATCGTGACGCTCACGCTCGGAATCGTCCCGATCCTCATCGCGCTGACCATCGCGGAGAACGGCGACTGGACTGCTCCGGGCGTCATCGGCGGGTTCGCCGCCGGCATCGTGTTCCTCGTCGCGTTCGTGTTCGCCGAGACGCGCGCGGAGGATCCGGTCATCCCGCTCGGCCTGTTCCGAAACCGGACGTTCGCGGTGTCGTCGGTGGCGACGTTCCTGGCGACCTTCGGGTTCGCGACCGCGATCATCTTCCTGCCGCTCTGGTTCCAGGTCGTGCAGGGCGCAAGCTCCACGGCTTCCGGCTACGACCTGTTCCCGTTCCTGTTCGGCCTCATCGCGAGCTCGGTCATCTCCGGCCAGCTCGTGAGCCGGACGGGCCACTACAAGTGGCTGCTCGTCGGCGCCATGGTCCTGCTCGCCGTCGGGCTCGCCCTGTTCACGAACCTTCGCGCCGACACGCCCACGGCGACCCTGTGGCTGTGGATGGCCGTGGCGGGGATCGGCGTGGGCCCGATGATGGCGATCTTCACCTTGATCGTGCAGAACGCCGTCCCGATCCAGTTGCTCGGCACGGCCACGAGCGACCTCACGCTCATGCGCCAGATCGGCACCTCGTTCGGGCTGACGATCGCGTTCACGCTCTTCGAGAACAACCTGACCTGGAACCTGCTGCGGACGCAGATCGTGAAGGCGGGCGCTCCGGCGGCTTACGTGCCGGCGACGGCCCCCGCGTCGCTCAACATCGGCCAGGACCTCACGTCGGTCGGCGGGTCGGCCACGGCGCAGTTCCTGAGCCAGATCCCGCCGCAGCTCCAGTCCGCGTTCCTGCAGGGCTTCCACCAGGCGTTCTCGATCGCGCTGGCGAACGCGATGTGGCTCGGCGCCGCGGCTGCGGTCGTCGCGGCTGCCGCGTCGCTCCTGCTGCACGAGCTGCCGCTGCGCGCGACGACGACCGCGCAGCAGCGCGCGCACGGGCGGTCGACCGTGGCAGGCGCACCCGCTCGCGACTGACCTTCGCGCTTGGTGGCGGCGCGCGGCTGGCTCTCCGGCCCCGGCTCCGCTCATCGGCGCGGGCTCCGTCACCCGCACGCGCTGGTTCGTCGGCGCGTGGTCGGCCGGCGGCCCGGTCCGGTCGCGTCGGCGCCTCGGGCGCGCGAGCGTCTCGGTCGCGAAGGCGCACCGGTGGTCTCGGAGGCGCGCCGGTCCCGCAGTGGGCGCCTCGGGTGGTGCTCAGGATTCGGGCGCGCCGTGCCCCTCGTGCACGATCAGGACGGGGATCGGGCTGTGCCCGGCGACCTGCGCCGAGACCGAGCCGAGCAGCACGCTCTGGACGCGCCCGAGGCCGCGGGTGCCCATGACGAGCAGATCGAACCGCCCGGACGCCACGGCGTCGAGGATCGCCGGCCCGGCATGCTGACCTGCCAGTGACTCGCGCTCCGGCTCGGGACCTCCCTCGGCCGTGACGAGTCTCGCCGCACCATCCAGGATCGCGTCGGCGGCGGCCATCGCCCGTTCCAGATCAGCCGAATACTCCGGCTCCCCCTCGAACCGGGGCGGCGCGGGGTACACCGTGAGAAGCGTGAGGTCCGAGCCGAGCTCCCGCGCGAGCCGCGCCGCGGTCGCCACGGCATCGTGGGCGTGCCGGCTCCCGTCGACGGCCACGAGGATGTGCCTGAACACGTGCTGCCTCCCTGTTCACGCGCCGCCAGTGGCGCAAGGGTAGCCGCGCGCCGCCGGCACCGGGAGGCGTCCGCGAGGGCAGGCGAGCGGCCCACGTGCGGACGCGGCCAGATGCCACTGCCCGCGTGCGCGGACTCGGGCCGAACAGGCCTTGATCCCCGATCATGCGTCGCGGAGGCTGGTTCCGGACAGCGTTCGAGGGAGCGAGGCGCCCGCGTGGGAGTGATCACCGAGGTCTGCGGGTCGGTCGGCCGGATCACCGCTCGACCTGAGAAGGTCGCGGACATGCACGTCGTGAGGGAGATGCTGTTCACGTCGCAGCCGCTCGCCGCGACGCACATGGCCGCCTTCGGCTTGATGAACTGCTGCATGCCGCGCGACCCGCTCGAGGCGACGACCGCCGAGCTCGCCGAGCGGGTCGGAGCGACGTCGCCGCTCGTGCTTCGGATCGCGTCGACCTCGATGGACCCGAACGCGGACTTCGCGCGCTACGTGGCGGGCATCGACTGGGGGGCTGCGCTCGTCGCGGGGGCCGTCGCGGTGTGTCTCGCCGCGCTCGCGCTCAGGGTCGCGCCGCCGCTGCTCACGCGGCTCGCGGCGCACGCCTGGACCGCGCCGCCGCTCCTTGCCGGCGTCGTCGGACGCGCGCGCCGGCTGGGGAGAGCGCCTCGAGACCCGGCCACGCGGTGGCTGTGCGGATCGTGCATGTCGTGGAACCCGCCGGGGTCGGAGGCGTGCGCACACGGGTGCGGGTCGCGCGCCGACTGCGAGCAGCCCGTCCCGGTGCGCGACGACGAGCTCGGGCGTCAGCGCGGTGGCCGCGGCCTGCGGCGGTAGTGACGGCCAGCCACAGACGGCCAGCCGTCGCGATGCTCGCTGCTACCATCACAGCGCGCGCCTGTAGCTCAGTGGATAGAGCGAGTGGCTTCGGACCACTAGGTCGCGGGTTCGAATCCTGCCGGGCGCGCCAAAACCACGTAGTCGGGGATGGCCAGATCGAGCCCGAAGCGGTAGGCAGAGGGGCTCGGCTCCTCGTCGACGATTCGGTCTCCCAGGACGGTCAGTCGTCGGAATAGCGCCCGCACGAGTCCGCGACGAGTCTCGGGCTGGTGTGCGGCGTCCTGCCAAGCTGCGGCCAGGTTGCGCAGTTCCGCCACGGCGTCCTCCGGATCGATACTGTCTGCGGCGCCGGTCGTGGCGTCCAAAGCATCCAGCTCGGCGCTGAGGCGAGTGTGCTCGGCAAGGTACGCCTCGGTGGAGAGGCGGCGCGCTGCATGCGCCGCCGCCCGTTCGGCGAGCTCTCGCTCCAGTTCACGGCGTCGGAGGCATGTGGAGGACGGGGCTGCCGCCCCCGCCAGCGACCGAACCGCATCGAGCACCGGCTCCGTGAGCCGCAGCCCCGCCAGCTGGCCCTCCACCGTCCGGGCCATTCGGCCCGGTCAAGGCGGGGCCGATGACCTTTGCCACCCCGTCCACCATTGTTCAACGATAGGGCAATCCATACTGCACAGGTGCCGCTGTGCCGCACCGTTTCGCTGGCGATGCATATCCGAGCTGGCTTCGCACGGGACGGGAACACGTGCCCGCTAATTGCCGGATAGAACCCATCGCGGCGTGCGGAATGTCACCGCCATGATCAGTGTTCTAGCTCGTTTCATCGAGCACCCGACAGCCCTGTTCCTCGCCGTAGTCTTTGCGGCGTCTGCGATTGACAAACGCCGACCGGAATGGGGCGCGGAACTCGCTGCCTACCCTTCCTTGCCTGCGCACTCGATCCACCATCTCAGATGGGCCGTTCCGGCACTCGAGTTCATGACCGCTGTCGTCCTTGCCACGGGCCAGCCCGTCGGTCTGTTACAGGCAGGTGCCCTCCTGTTTAGCTACTCTCTGGTGCTCTCGCTTGCAATGCATCTCGGCCACTCTGGTTCGTGCGGCTGCGCATCGGGATCGGGGAGAGCGACACGAACAAAGGCATTGCGAGCCCTGGTATG
>JAJYMP010000113.1 GCA_021786915.1 Chloroflexota bacterium | reverse complement strand
CGGGACGGGTCGAACTCGAGGAGCGGCGAGCCGGGATCGAGGTCCCGGGCGGGCGTGGGCATGGGCCGATCTTCGCGGTCGCGCCGCGTTCCGCGCAAGCGCCGTGGGGCCCTCGGCACCGCCCTCGCGATGGTCTCCCGCCTCGCGATGCGGGAATACGCCCGACCGGAGAGTTGCGCAGGGTGAGGCTGCCGAAACCCTCCGCCAGGCGTATCGCGGTATCCAGGGTGCCTGAACACTCGCCTCAGGAGTGTCCTGGACATCCGGCCTGCACAGAACCCCAGCGGGGCGTCTTGGGGAATGGCGCCCGGGCCATCGCCGCAACGGCCGGGCCGAGTTTGACGCGGCCGGGTGCCACACCTGACGATCGGCGTGCCGTCGTCATCCCGGAGGTCCCCCATGCCCGAGCCCGCCGTCCATCAGCTGTTCATCGCCGGCCGCTGGGTCGATTCGGTCTCCGGCGCGACGTTCGAGAGCATCAACCCCGCGGACACGCGCGATGTGGTGGGGCGCTTCCAGGCGGGCACCGCCGCCGACGTCGCGATGGCCGTCCGCGCGGCCGACGAGGCGTCGAGGGGCTGGAAGGCGACGCCCGCCCCGAAGCGCGGCGAGATCCTCTACCGCTTCGGCGCGCTGGTGGCCGAGCACAAGGAGCGCCTGGCCCGGGCGATGACCCGCGAGATGGGCAAGGTGCTGGCCGAGGCGCGGGGCGATGTCCAGGAGGGCATCGACATCGCGTTCCTCATGGCGGGCGAGGGGCGGCGGCTGTTCGGCGACACGGTCCCCTCCGAGCTCCCCGACAAGTGGGCGATGAGCATTCGCCAGCCGCTCGGGATCGCCGGCATCGTCACGCCCTGGAACTTCCCCATGGCGATCCCGTGCTGGAAGATGATGCCCGCGCTCGTGGCGGGCAACACCGTCGTGTTCAAGCCCAGCTCGGACGCGCCCCACTGCGCAACGCTCCTCGTGGAGCTGCTGGAGCAGGCCGGGTTCCCGGCGGGCGTCGTCAACCTGGTAACGGGGGCCGGGGGCGAGGTGGGCGACGCGATCGTCGAGAGCCCCGACGTCTCGGTGATCTCGTTCACGGGCTCGTCGGTCACCGGACGGACGATCGCCGAGCGCGCCGGCCGCCGCCTCAAGCGCGTCAGCCTCGAGCTGGGCGGCAAGAACGCGGTGGTGGTCCTGCGCGACGCCGACCTCGACCTCGCGGTCGAGGGGATCCTGTGGTCCGCGTTCGGGACCACCGGCCAGCGGTGCACGGCCTGCTCCCGGGTCATCGCCGACAGGCCGATCGCCGACGAGCTGGTGCGGCGCCTGGCGGAGCGCGCGGAGCGGCTCCGGCTGGGCTCGGGTCTCGACGAGTCGGTCGAGGTGGGGCCGCTCGTCAACGCCTCGGCGGTGCGCAAGGTGGAGTCGTACGCCGAGATCGGACGCGCCGAGGGCGAGCTCGTGTGCGGCGGGGAGCGCGCGACGGCCGGGGACCTCGCCAGCGGGCACTTCTACCGGCCCACGATCTTCGCCGGGGTCGAGCCGATGGCCCGCATCGCGCAGGAGGAGATCTTCGGCCCGGTGCTCTCGGTCATCCCCGTGGACGGCTACGAGGAGGCGCTCACGGCCGCGAACGGCACCCGCTACGGCCTGTCGGCATCGATCTACACCCGCAACGTCAACACGGCGTTCCGCGCGATGCGCGACTTCGAGACCGGCATCGTCTACATCAACGCCGGCACGACCGGAGCCGAGACGCACCTCCCGTTCGGCGGCTGGAAGGACACCGGCAACGGCCACCGCGAAGCCGGCCACGTCGCGCTCGACACCTTCACCGAGTGGAAGGCGGTCTACGTGGACTTCAGCGGCAAGCTCCAGCGCGCGCAGATCGACAACCAGCCGAGCTAGACGGCCCGTCGGGTTCGACTTCAACGCGAAGGTCCGGGCGCTGTGCGACCAGTTCGGCGCGCTGCTGATCTTCGACGAGGTGGTGACGGGCTTCCGGACCGGGCTCGGCGGGGCGCAGGGCTACTTCGGGGTCACGCCCGACCTGACGGTGTTCGGCAAGTGCATCGCCGGCGGCTACCCGGCCGCGGGCGGTGTCGGCGGGCGGCGCGAGGTCATGAACACGCTCGCGGCGGGGCTCCAGGGCTCGGCCGAGCGCGCGTACGTCGGCGGCACGCTGTCGGCTAACCCGATGAGCTGCGCGGCCGGCTACTTCAGCATCCTCGAGATGGAGAGGACCGATGCCGCGGCGAAGGCCGCGGGGCCGCCGGCGACCGGCTGTGCGCCGGGCTCCAGGCGATCATCGACCGCCACGGGCTGCCGTTCGTCGCCTACAACTACGGCTCGATCGTGCACCTGCAGACGTCGGGCGTGATGCTGCTCGACCTGCGTGACCCCGATGCGCTCCGCCAGGTTGACCCCCGCAAGCACATGATGGAGGAGATGGGCGCCGCGTTCATGGCCGAGGGCATCGTCACGCTCGCCGGCAGCCGACTGTACACGAGCATGGCCGACACCGACGCCGTGGTCGACGAGGCGCTCGAGGCGTTCGAGCGGGTGCTCTCGAGCGTGGAGGGGGTGGGGTAGGGTCGCGCCGCGGCCGCCCGGTACCTCGCGCGGCGCGTTCCGTTGTCGCCCATTGGCATCCGATGCCATGGTTTCGGCCCCCTGGCGTCGGTTCGCGGCCCGCGATGCCACGATCCGACCGATTTGACCGTCTCGCCGGCCGGGATCACGTCACCTCGTGGCACCGTATGCCACGAGGTGACGGGCGTCGCGCGAATCCATGGCATGAGATGCCACGCCCGACCGTCGGCCCTGCTCTCTTCGCTGATCGGGGATGCCGGCGGCGCGCGGCGTGCGACATGCGCTACCATTCCGGCGGTTCCGGGCCCGTAGCTCAACGGTAGAGCGGGGGACTCTTAATCCCTAGGTTCAGGGTTCGAATCCCTGCGGGCTCACCAATCGCGAATGCGCTGACGACCCCTCCAGTCCACCTGGGGGGTTCGTCCGCCCTCACGGGTGGAGGCTCGGACCGGCGTCTCCACCCGACGGCAGGTCAAGCCGCCGCCGCCGGACCTTCGCGCGGTGCCCATGGCACCCGTGCGGCGTGCCCTTGGCACCCCGGCACGGGGACGATCGGGCCTGAGCCGTCGGTACCCACGTCACCCATGATGGACACCAGCGTCCCCATGCCGCGCCGTTCGCCGCTGCGGGACCACCCGCGGCCGAGGGCGCAGGCTCGCGCGAGGAAGCCGGATGCGGGACGACGGGCTGTACGCCGCGCTGCTGCGGCGGGGAATGACCCGCCGTTCGTTCCTCGGCTTCTCGGCCGTGATGGCCGCCGCCCTCGCCCTCCCCGCCAGCTTCGCCCGGCAGATCGCCAAGGCCGTCGAGGGCGCCAAGCGCCTGCCGGTCATCTGGGTCCGAGGCCAGTCCTGCGGCGGCGACACGGAGGCGCTCCTGCGCTCCGGCGACCCGACCGCCGTGTCGCTGTTCCTGGACGTGCTCGCGGTCGAGTACCACGACTCGCTGCTCGCGGTCGCCGGGGCCGACGCGGAGCTGGCGCGGACGAGCGCGATGCAGCTCTACCCCAACGGCTACCTCGCCGTCGTGGAGGGATCGATCCCCGACGGCGCCTCGGGCGCCTACTGCCTGGTCGGCGGGCGGCCCGCGGCCGACGTCGTCCGGGAGGTCAGCGCCGGCGCGCTCGCGACCATCGCGGTCGGCTCCTGCGCCTGCGACGGCGGCGCCGCGGCTGCGGGCTGGAACACCACGCATGCTGGCGGGACGAAGGGCCTCGTGGGCGGCGGCAAGTACATGGCCCTGCCGGGCTGCCCGGTCAACCCCGTCAACCTGGCGTCGGTGATCGTCCACTGGATCACCTTCAATGCCCTGCCGGCGGCCGACCAGGCCGGGCGTCCGCTGTCGGCGTACGGGAACCTGGTCCACAACCAGTGCGAACGCCGGCCCCATTTCGAGTTCGGCGAGTTCGCCACGGCGTGGGGCGACCAGGGCGCGCAGGAGGGCTGGTGCCTGTACAAGCTCGGCTGCAAAGGCCCCGAGACGATGGGCAACTGCCCGACCGTCAGGTACGGCGAGAAGATCAGCTGGAACGTCCGCGGGGGTCACGGCTGCATCGGCTGCATGACGCCGGGCTTCTGGAACGGCATGGGCTCCGCGTACAGGCGCCTGCCGGCACCTCTGTTCTTCCTGCCGAATCTCACGGCCGACATGATCGGCGGGGGGCTGCTGGCAGGGATCGGCGGGGTCGCCGGCGTGCACGCGGTGGGTATGGGCGTGCGGTTCAAGCGACGCCGGATGATCGCCGCCCGCGACAGGGCCAAGGCGGCAGTGGGATCGGCGATCGCCGCGCCCGCTGCCGTCGCGACCGAGCCGCGCCAAGCCGAAGCCTGCTTCGGGACCGGGCAGGAGCCCGAGCTGACGGCCGAAACGGGAGCCGCGGGCCCGGCCAGCGCCCTCGACGCCGCGGAGCGCGAAGCCGCCGCGGAGGCGGCCCTCGACGCCGCGCCGCCGGCCGCTCCGGAGGAGCGTTGACGTGGCCAGGATCGTCATCGACCCCGTCACTCGCGCCGGTGGCAACCTGCGCGTCGAGTTCACCCGGGCCGGCTCCGTCATCGACGACGCCTGGGTGTCGGGCATGAGCTTCCGGGGCATCGAGCTCGCGCTTGCCGGTCGCGACCCGCGCGACGCGTGGACGCTCGCGGAGCGCATCTGCGGCACCTGCTCGGGCGTCCACGCGCTCGCCTCGGTCCGGGCCGTCGAGAACGCGCTCGCGATCCGGATCCCGGTCAACGCCCGGATCATCCGCAACCTGCTCGCGGGCACGCTGCTCGTCCGCGACCACGTCATGAGCCTCTACCTCGTGCAACTGGCCGACTTCGTCGACCTGAAGTCGGCCACCGCCGCGGACCCCGCCGCCACGGCTGCCCTCGCCGCCAAGCAGTCGGACCGCCCGAACACGGCCGCCGCCGACTTCGCGAAGGTTCGCGACCGCCTTGCGGCCGAGGTCGGCAGCAGGCACCCGAGCGTGATCGGCAACGGCTGGTGGGGCCATCCCGCCTACCGCCTCGCGCCGGAGCAGAACCTCCTCCTCGCAGCCCACATGCTCGGGGGCTCGACTGGCAGCGCGAGTTCATGCGGCTCCACGCGCTCCTCGGCGGCAAGGACCCGCATCCCCAGA
>JAJYMP010000552.1 GCA_021786915.1 Chloroflexota bacterium | reverse complement strand
GCCCTGTACTTGCTGAACCGTCTCTACATGCCCAAGGCCCCGATCAATGAGCTGCAACGCCTCGCGGCATACGTCATCACGGAGACTGCCAGCCAGGACGGCAAGGTCGGTGGGCCTGTGCAGATGGCAACGGTGACCGGCGACGGCTGTATGATCCTGACCCCTAGTCTTGTGGAGGGCATCGTCAATGCCAACGCCACGCTCGGCGACCGGCTCCGTTCGTCCTTCTTCGCCGGAGCCAGTCAAACAGGTAGTCGAGGTGGGCCCGTTCGTAGCTAGGCCGGGGCACGATGCGTCGACAGACGTTGTGTACAGCGTGACCCTCCCGTCGGGATTTGTGGCTACGGGTCCCGAGAGGTTCCCACCTGAGCCTGTGTTCCCGCTCGCACCGCCTGGCGTCCCCGACGAACCACGCACGGCGTGGAGCGCCTGTTCCCCGGCTACGGGCGCGGTGTCCGAGTCGTTGAACCTCGCCGTCGGAGCCGCCTCCCTACGAGCCGAACAGCGACGGTGTTGTGCAGCCTTCTTGATCGGCTCCGCCTTCTGAGCGCCCCGGCGAGTCCGGCGTGCTGCTGCACGAGGGGTCGCGAACTGTCCCGAAAACGGGTCCTTGAGACGCACAGCGGGTAGACTGAGCGGGATGAGCGGGGAGCAGGGCTGGTCAGGCGAGCGGCTGCTCGAAACCGTGAACCATCTGGACGCTGACGGCTGGGCTGGAGTCGAGCAGCGAGCCAGGTCTCTCGCGTCCGTGTGGGGCCTGTGGCAGCCCATCATTACCCTGCAGGTGCTTCTCGGCCCTGCCGGGTCTGACTACGCCTTTGACGCCGTGCTTCGGGCGAGCGGAGAAGGCCAGTCGGCGATGGCGACGGCGGAGCGGTCTGGGGCCGGGCATGTCGCCTCCTATGCCGTCGGCCAGGCCGCGATGGCCATCAAGCTCGCCGAGAAAGTGGCCGAGTTTGACCCGCTGCTCGGCCCGGCTGCTCAGGCAGTTCTCCGGCCGCTCTTGGACATGTTGGAGCCGTAGACCTTTGCAGGCCTCGCTGACCCCGGCTCTACACCTCGATTGAGCGCGGGAACGAAGCCTCGCCGGAGGGGACCGCACGGATGCTCGCGCGCGATCGGTGGTACGACATCGTCGTCGAGTTGGCCGGTCGTCCGGGCCACGAGAAGGTCCGTGCCCTCACGTACGAGTTGCTCGTGCACGGCCTCGGCGCGTCGAGCCCGGAGGTTGACTTCGAGCGGCCGCTCCCGGAGGTGCGCGGCCGGGTCGACGCCCTGCTGGGTCAGACCGTCTTCGAGTTCAAGCGCGACCTGCGCCGCGAGCGTCCCGACGCCGAGGAGGAGCTGACCCGCTACCTCGCCGATCGCGAGCGCCAGACCGGCCAGCGGTTCGTCGGGATCGCGACCGACGGGGCCGAGTTCGCGCCCTATGAGCTGCGTCACGGCCGCCTCACCCGCCTGCCCGGCTTCACGCTCACGAAGGACCGCGCCGGGGACCTGCTCGCGTGGCTCGATGCGGCCGTCTCGGTGCGCCCGGACCTCGATCCCGCGCCAGAAGCCGTGCGCCGCGAGCTGGGCCGCGAGAGCCTCGCCTACGAGCGCGCCCGGGCCGGATTGGAGGCGCTCTGGGCGGAGGTGAGGGAACACCCGGACGTGGCCCTGCGCCGGCAGCTCTGGGCGGATCTGCTCGCCCGAGTGTACGGCACAAGCGTTGACCAGGACGACCTCTTCTTCCAGCACACCTACCTCACGATCGTCGCTAAGACGATGGCGGTCCGCATCCTCGGAGTGGATCCGCCGAATGCCGCGGAGCTCCTGGCCGGGACGGCGTTCAGCGAGGCGGGCATTCATGGGGCCGTTGAGAGCGACTTCTTCGACTGGGTCCTCGACGCGACGGCCGGGCCAGAGCTGGTCGAGCGGATCGCTCAGCAGGCCTCCCGCTTCCGACTGGCCGAGATCGAGACCGACGTCCTCAAGGGTCTCTATGAGTCGTTGATCGACCCCGCGCAGCGCCACGACCTAGGGGAGTACTACACCCCCGACTGGCTGGCAGCCCGAATGTGTGAGCGGGCGATCACCAGCCCGCTCTCACAACGGGCGCTCGACCCCGCCTGCGGCTCGGGCACGTTTCTCTTTCACGCGGTGCGGCGGTTCCTCGCGGCGGCCGATGATGCTGGCCTGTCACATCGAGAGGCGGTTGCGCGTTGCACGGGCGCCGTGCTCGGGATCGACGTGCATCCCGTCGCGGTCATCATCGCCCGCGTCACGTACCTGCTCGCGCTGGGTGAGGAGCGCCTCCGCGAGCGGCCCGCGATGGCGGTACCCGTGTACCTGGGCGACGCGCTGCAGTGGAACACGCGGATCACGTTCGTGGGCCAGCGCGAGATCGAGATCCGGGTCCCCGACGCGCCCCGGTCGCTCTTCTTCCCGTACACGATCACCCGTGACCCGACGCGCTTCGACGCCGTGCTCGGCGCCATGCTCGACCACAGCGAACGCGGTGCCGACGAGGCGGCGTTCGGAGCGTGGCTGGAACGGCAGGGCTTCGACGATGCCGGCGAGCGCCACGAGCTGGGTCAGACGTACGTCGCGATCCGCGACTTGCACGCCGCGGGCAAGGATCACATCTGGGGCTACGTCGCGCGGAACCTCTCGCGGCCGATCTGGCTCTCGACCGAGCCTCAGCACGCCGATGTCGTGATCGGCAATCCGCCATGGCTGTCGTACCGCTACATGGCGCCCTCGATGCAGGCACAGTTCCGCGCCGAGTGCAGCGCGCGAGGGATCTGGACGGGCGGCAAGGTGGCGACCCACCAGGACCTCTCCGGATACTTCTTCGCCCGCTCGGCCGAGCTGTACCTGAAGCCGGGAGGCATCATCGCCTTCGTCATGCCCTACGCGGCTCTCAGCCGTCGGCAGTTCGCCGGGTTCCGCAGCGGAAGGTACGGACCGGCGCACGGCAGCGTCTGCTTCGAGGAGGCGTGGGCCTTCGATGAGCACGTGCAGCCACTGTTCCCAGTGCCGTCGTGCGTACTGATCGCCCGCGCCGATGAAGCCGGCCCCCTGCCCGCCACCGTGACCGCCCATGCCGGCACGCTGCCCCGCCGCGACGCGAGCCTGTCCGAGGCGCGAGCCGCGCTGCGCAGCTGGGAGGCTCCCTGGCCCGAGGCCGGCGAGAGCGACGATGCGGTGTACCGAGGTGCCTTTCGACAGGGCGCGACGTTTGTCCCGCGCGTCCTCTGTGTGGTCGAGCCGGTCCCGGTCGGCCGACTCGGCGGCAATCCCGATGCCCCGGTCGTGGTCAGCCGCCGTCGCCGCTTGGAGAAGCCGCCCTGGTCGGAGCTGCCGAGCCTGCGCGGTCCCATCGAGCGCCAGTTCCTCCGGCCGCTCTACCTGGGCGAATCGGTCGCGCCGTATCGGCTGCTTGAGCCCGCACTGGCGGTGATCCCGTGGGATGCGGAGCTGGCCGGCCTGCTCAGCGCGGACGGCGCCGCGTCGTCAGGCTACCCGCACCTGGCACGCTGGCTGGCCGAGGCCGAACAGCTGTGGCGGGTGCATGGCCGGAGCAAGATCACCCTGCTACAGCGCTGGGATTACAACGGCGAACTGCGGGCCCAGTTCCCTCCTGCGCCGGTACGGGTCGTGTACTCGAAGGCGGGCACGTTGCCCGCAGCCGCGGTTCTGCTCGACGCCACGGCGATCATCGATCACAAGCTCTACTGGGCCAGGGTCACCGTGGATGAGGGGCGCTACCTGGAGGCCATCCTCAACAGCGAGACAGCCCGCTCGCAGGTGGCCGCCCGCCAGAGTCGCGGTCAGTGGGGCGCGCGCGACTTCGACAAGGTTCTCCTCGACCTGCCGATCCCCAAGTTCGACCCGTCCGACTCGTTGCATGCCGAGCTGGTGCAGGCCGCGGTGTGCGCTGAGGCCGTGGCCGGAGGGGTCGTGGTGCCTGCAGGCGTGGGCTTCGTCCGCGCGCGCGGCCTGATCCGCGAGCGCCTCGCTGCCGACGGTGTCGCCGGCCGGATCGATTCCCTGGTCGCGTCGCTCCTCGGATTGACCGCCGTTCCGCTCCCGGCTGAGAAGCGCGCGGCAGAGGTGCGCGCGACGTACGAACCGTGAGCCGGCTCGAACGCCCCAAATCGATCGGTCTCGCCGCCATCCTGGCGAGCGCCGCGGTGGTCGCCGTCGCCTATGCGCTCGGCGATGTGGCGTTCCGGCAGGCGTTCATGCCCGGCGCCCTCGCAACCTTCCTCGGAATCACGGCCGGCCTACCGATCGCCCTGTGGATCGACAGCCAACGCGCCGCCGCTGCCACGGAGGCGGCGGAAGGCGTGCGGCAAAGGCGGGTCAACGAATTCCTGGACGTTGCAGAGGCCGATCTAGGGCGCGCGGCCGACGAACTTCGTCGCGGCATCGCGGGCGGCAGTGCGCGCACGAACGATGTGCTCCCCTTCCTGCAAGGCAATCTCTGGGAGGCAGTCACGGCCAGCGGCGACGTCGCGCTGATCGGCGATGCCACCGTGTTGCGGGCGCTTGCCGATGCGTACTACGGCATCGCGACCACGGCCTATCTCGAACGTCACGTCTGGGAACTCCGGACGGGTATCGTGCGCCCAGACCCGATGGCAACGCCCCTGGGGGTGACGCCTCCGAGGCCGCGCCTCGACCTCGCCGAGCAGAGCTCAGGCGGCAGGACGAGTCGACGCTGCGAGCAATCGACACCGCCTTGCAGTCGATCGCCACCATGCGGGCGGCGAGTTTGTCAACACGACCACGACAGTGGCGGTGACGCGGGCACCGAAACGACCTCCTTCTGGGCGCGCGCCGAGTCCCGGTTTGGTCACGCGGGCCCAGGCAAGAGTCGGTCCATCTCCAGGTCTATGCGGTCGATTGTCGAGCTGAGGGCCGCTCCGGGCGGTGAGTCGCCGTGCCAGCCGAACAGGAAGCTCGCCCGTTCGAGTGGGGCGATCATCGCGAGCAGCACGACATGGGTTGCACGATGGAGACCGGTGGGATCCGACGTCAGGCCGAACGTTGGCTGCCGGCCAGGTGGAGTCGCACCGATCTGGCGGAACGACCCTCACAGGGCGTACAACTCAGCGTGGGCGGTGCCCGAGTAGAGCGTGTACGCACCCCGGTCGCCCCAGTCGTTCAGGAGTTCCCTCGCCCGCTTGGTGTAGCCCGGCCACGTCTCCGTCTCGCAAGTGG
>JAJYMP010000065.1 GCA_021786915.1 Chloroflexota bacterium | reverse complement strand
GCTGGGCCTCGGCGGGGGCATCCTGATCGTGCCCCTGCTGACGCTCGGCTTCGGGTTGCCGCTCCGCGAGGCGGTGGCCGTGTCGCTGGTGTCGGTGATCGTCACCTCCAGCGCGTCGGCGGGCGTGTACCTCGAGCGGCACGTCGCGAACCTGCGCCTCGGCATGGTGCTCGAGCTGTTCTCGGCGTCCGGCGCCCTCGTCGGCGGGCTGGTCGCGTTCCTGCTGTCCGAGCAGATGCTGGCCGGGCTGTTCGCCGCGCTCCTGATCTGGGTGTTGGTGTCGATGGTTCGCCGCTCCGACGCCGCGCCCGCCATCGCCGCGCCCGCCATCGCAGCCGATGTGCCCGAGCCCGCCAGCCCGGCCTTCGTCGACACGCTCTCGGGGCCGGGCTACCGCGCCCACAGCCTGCCCCTGGGCATGGCGGGCTCGCTGTTCGCCGGGCTCGTGTCCGCGCTCCTGGGCGTCGGCGGCGGGATCGTCAAGGTGCCCACGATGCACCTGCTCATGGGCGTGCCGCTCAAGGTGGCCACGGCGACCAGCAACATGATGATCGGCATCACCGCGACGTCGTCCGCGGTGATCTACCTGCTCCGCGGCCAGCTCGACCCGTTCGTCGCCGGGCCCACCGCGCTCGGGGTGTTCGCGGGGGCGATGGTCGGCACCAGGGTCGCGCACCGCATCGACGTGCGCCTCCTGCGCTGGCTGTTCGTCGTGGTGCTCGCCTACACGGCCTTCCAGATGGGCCAGAAGGCGCTCGGGCTGTGAGCGCCGTGACCATCGCGACGCGCGCCGCGAGCGCGCAGGACACCGCCGCTCGGATCGAGACGCTGGCGGCCCGGGTGCTCACGTGGGGGGCGCGCATCGCCCTCGGCTTCGTGCTCGTGGGCGTGGTCGGGATGCTCCGCGCCGGGGTGGACCCGATCCGCTCCGCGCAGCCGCCGTACTCGCTCGCGGCGATCCCGGGCCAGCTCCTGGCGCTCACGCCCGAGGGCTTCCTGTGGGCCGGCCTGACGCTCCTCGTCGCGCTGCCGCTCTGCCGCGTGGTGGTGGCGGGCGCCGGGTTCCTCGCCGCCGGCGATCGGCGGCTGGTGGTGGTGGCGGCCCTGGTCCTGCTGGTGATCGGCGCGTCGATCGTCGCTGCGCTCCGGCCCGAGGCCTGACGTGGACGCCGTCCTGCTCGTCATCGCGTTCTTCGTGATCCTAGCCGGCGCCGAGCTGTTCACCAACGGCATCGAGTGGTTCGGGCGCAAGCTCGAGCTCGCCGAGGGCGCGGTCGGGTCCGTGCTCGCCGCCGTCGGCACGGCGCTGCCGGAGACCATGATCCCGATCATCGCGATCGGGTTCGGGGGCGGCGGCCGGGCCACCGACGAGGTGGGCATCGGCGCCGTGCTGGGGGCGCCGTTCATGCTCTCGACCCTCGCCATGTTCGTCACCGGCGCAGGGGTCCTGGCCTACC
This sequence comes from Chloroflexota bacterium, assembly GCA_021786915.1. Next base: position 3,781 of record JAJYMP010000065.1, on the reverse strand, counting down.
GCTCACGTCGTCCCAGCGGCAGCGTGATGACCGTGGACACCGGCGTGCTCGTCCACGACATCCGGTTCTTCGTCGTCGCCTACACGCTCGCGATCGCGGCCGCGTTCCTGCCCGAATCGCTGGCGCCCGCGAAGTGGCTCGTGGCGCTCGCCCTCGCCGGGATCTACATCGTCTACGTGAAGGGCCACTTCGACGCCGAGCACGAGGCCTGCGAGGAGGACCTGGCGCCGCTTCGGTTCCACCGCTTCGACCGGACCGCCCATCTCGCCGACCCGGCGGCGCCCCGCCTGCGGATCGTCAGCCTCCAGGTCCTGGCTGCGCTCGCCTGCATCATCGGGGGCGCGTACCTCTTCGTCGGCGCCGTGAACTCGCTCGCGCAGGCGCTCGGCGTGAGCGAGCTGCTGCTCGCCCTGGTCATCGCGCCCATCGCGACGGAGCTGCCCGAGAAGTTCAACAGCCTGATCTGGGTCCGCCAGGGCAAGGACACGCTCGCGATGGGGAACATCACGGGTGCGATGGTCTTCCAGTCGGCCATCCCGACGATCGTCGCGCTCGTGCTCGCCGGCTCCACGTGGCACGTCTCCTCCGATACCGCGCTGGCCTTCGCGTCGGCGCTCATCGCGCTCGTCGCGGTGGCGGCGGTGTTCGGGCCGATGGCGCGTCGGCACGCGCTCGACGGCAGGGCACTGCTCGTGGGCGGCGTCCTGTACGCGGCGTACCTGGGGCTCGTGGCATCGGAGCTGGCCGGCGTGGTGCACCTGGGCTGAGTGCCCGGCGCGGTGGCCAGGGGGGTTGGCGCGCCCCGCGAGGGTGTGTCGGGCCGCGAGCGACGAGCAGCGGGCGGCGGGCCCCTCGCCCAGCGAGCGAACCGGACAGCCCGCGGGTCACCTCACCCGCTACACGAGCCGCCCGGGCTGCGGCGCGCGCCCGCCGGTACGCCCAGCGAGCGGCCCGGACCGCGCACGGCTCCGCTGGCTCGCGCAGCGAGCGGAGGCCCCGGGGCAGCGCCGCCAGCCGAGGCGGCGGAAGCCGCGTGCTAGCATTTCGAGGACCGAATCGAGCCCCGCGCGGCCCTCGCCGCAACTCCACCTGGAGCCTGCCGATGCTCACCCAGCAGCCGTCCACCGCCCCGCAGCCGCGTTCCCTCGACGAGCTGATCGCCTACTTCGAGGGTGACTATGTGGCCCTCAAGGACGCCAAGGTCAGCATCATGACCCACGCGTTCATGTACGGGACGGCGACCTTCGAGGGCATCCGCGCCTACTGGAATGCAGAGCATGGCCAGCTCTACGGCCTGTTCATCCGCGAGCACCTCGAGCGGATCCGCAACTCGGCCAAGATGCTGCTGATGGACCCGGTGCCGTCGGTCGACGAGCTGTTCGCCATCGTGGTCGAGACGATCCGGCGCAACGACTTCCACGAGGACGCCTACGTCCGGCCGTCGTTCTACAAGAGCACGCGCGCCATCGGCGTCAAGCTGCACCACCTCGACCACCAGCTGTACGTGATCGCCACGCCGTTCGGCAACTACGTGGACATCGAGAAGGGCATCCGCCTGATGACCTCGTCGTGGCGCCGCAACGCCGACGAGGCGTTGCCGGCGCGGGGCAAGATTGTCGGCGGCTACGTGAACATGGCGTTCCAGAAGTCCGAGGCCGAGCTCAACGGCTACGACGAGGCCCTCGTCCTCACCCCCAGCGGTCACGCGTCGGAGGCGTCGGCGGCGAACCTGTACATGGTCCGCGGCGGCACGCTGATCACCCCGCCGGTGTCGGACGACATCCTCGAGGGCGTGACGCGCAAGGCGATCCTGACGCTCGCGGCGGACCTGGGCATTCCCACCGAGATCCGCTCGATCGACCGCTCTGAGCTCTACGTCTGCGACGAGGTCTTCCTGTGCGGGACCGGCGTCCAGGTGAGCGCGGCGATCGAGGTGGACCACAGGGCCGTTGGCACGGGCCAGATCGGGCCGATCTCACGCCGCATCAGCGAGACGTACTTCGACGCCGTGCGCGGGAAGCTGCCGCAGTACCAGTCCTGGCTCACGCCGATCAAGTGATCGGCGGCGGGGCGGCCCGCTGACCCACCGCCAGGGGCGCCGGCCGCTGTCGACCCCCCATCGCGTGGTGACGACCCCGCCCCCGGTCAAGCGGGCGGACGCCTCAGCCGGCGCTGGGCACGGTCATCTGGCGTGCGTCGCTGCCCATCAGGATCACGATGTCGGCCCTGACCGTCGGGTCCGTGGCGGTCTGGACCGTGACCCCGTACAGGTTCTGCAGGTACTTGATCGTCGCCGGCAGCTTCGCCGCGGCGCCGTTGTAGACGGTGATCGTGGTGTGGGCGGGCGTCGTGGGGGCGAGTTTCGTCGGCGCCGACGCATCCATGCCGAAGTAGATCAGGTAGGCGGCGTTGTTCGCGGCCACCCCCGGCCCGTTCTTGCCGTCCTCGACCCAGACCTGGGCCGCCTCGCTGCCGAGCGATTCCTGGAGCGTCAGGATCGACGGGCTGATGCTGAACGCTTGCCTCGCCGCCTGCTGCACGCGCGGGGCGTTGATCACGACGTTGCTCGACACCGGCCACATGTCGGTCCCGAAGTAGGGGGGCGCGAACACGTAGGAGCGGATGCTCTTGGTGTCGATCTGGGAGGCGAGCTGGAGGAGCTGGCCCATCGTCTGGGTGTCGCCGATCGGGATGTCGGTCTGGACGGCCTTCTTGAGGGCTCCCACGAGGCCGTTGAGGTTCGCGAAGATGGTCTGGGGGTCGAGCTCGTTCTTGAACGACAGGATCACGCGCTGCTGGCGGTGGCCGCGGTCGAAGTCGTCGGAGAGGTGGCGCGAGCGCGCATAGACCAGCGCCTGCTGGCCGTTCATCTCCTGCGGCCCGGCCGGGATGTAGACGCGCGTCTTGATCTGGTCGGTGAGCGGGAAGCTGTCGTCTGCGACAGGGATCTGGACGTTGATCTGGACGCCGCCGAGCGTGTTCACCGCGTCCACGAAGCCCGAGAAGTCGACCTTCACGTAGTACTGGATGTCGAGGCCGTAGAGGTTGCCCAGGATCGACTTGAGCGCCGCGAAGCCGCGCGCGGTCGCCGTCTTGCCGGGCCACAGGTCCCTGCGGTTCTGGTTGTCGTTGAACCAGGCGTTGATCTTGTTGTGGTAGACCGAGCCCCAGACGCCCTGGGCCGACGGCGGCACGGGGACGTCCGTGGTGTCGCGCGGCAGCTGGAGCATCGCGACCTGCTTGGTCTTGGGGTCGATCGACACCACGATCATCGTGTCGGTGTTGAACGCCGTGTCGGTCTCCGCCCGCTGGTCAGTCCCGACCAGCAGGATGTTGAGGCGGCTCGTGCCGTCCCAGGGCGGCAGGGTCGCCGCCGGCGTCACGCCGCTCGCCGACCCGTTGGGCGTCTGGACGGGCCCGGCCGAGGCTGCTGGCGCGCCGCTGCCGCCGGCCGAATCGGAGGGGACCACGTCCGACGGGTTGGGCGTGCCGGTCGCGGCGGCCGTGCAGCTCGCGTCGGCGGTCTCCGGGTTGACGCAATTGACGACGGAGAGGGCGAGCGCGTCGTAGTGCCACACGGCGAGGTGGGCACCCGCCATCACCAGCACGACGGCGGCCAGCCCTGCGATCGACAGCGGGTTGAGCGGCAGCCGCGCGCGGCCGAGCCGGCCGTCGCCCGCCGCGTCCGCCGCGTTCAGGAAGCGCGCCACGTTCCACGCGTCCACCGCCGCGGCCCCCCGGTAGAGGAACGCGAGGACGTTGGCGAACAGCAGGCCGTTGA
>JAJYMP010000368.1 GCA_021786915.1 Chloroflexota bacterium | reverse complement strand
GCTCGATCGCCCCGTTCGGCATCTTCATCGACCTGGGCGGCATCGACGGCCTCGTCCACAAGAGCGAGCTCTCGTGGAACAAGGTCAACAACCCCGAGGCCGGCTACAAGGTCGGTGACGAGGTCGAGGCCGAGGTCATCGACATCAACCATGAGCGCGGCAGGATCAGCCTCTCGATCCGCCGCCTTCAGCCCGACCCGTGGGAGTCGACGGTCGCTGACTTCAAGGTCGGCGATGTCATCGACGGGACCGTCACGAAGCTCGTCAACTTCGGCGCCTTCGTGCGGGTCCGCGAGGGCCTCGAGGGCCTGATCCACATCAGCGAGCTGAGCCACCAGCGCGTTGCCCATCCGGGCGACGTGGTCCACGAGGGCCAGGTGCTCAAGCTCAAGATCATCAGCCTCGACTCCGAGCGCCACCGCCTGGGGCTCAGCCTCAAGCAGGCAGAGGAGCCGCCGGTTCGCCCCGCTCCGGAGCCCGGCACCACGCCGGCGCCGTCGGTGGCCCCCACGGGCGAGCGCCGCGAGCGCCGCGAGCGACGGGAGCGCCCGGAGCGCGGCTACTCGCCGTCGGACGCCCTGTCCGAGCCGGAGGGTGGCATCGACACGACCCTGGCCGGGGCCTTCGCCCAGGTCCGGGCCCAGCTCGCGGCTGCCGAGGCTGCCCAGAAGGCCCCCGACCCGGCTGCGACCGCACCGAGCGAGGCCGCACCGGCCGCGCCGGAGCCGGAGCCGGCCAAGGCCGGGGAGGTCGCGCCCGCGCCCTCGCCGGAGCCGGAGCACGCACCCGAACCGAAGCCGTCCGAGGCCCCCGAGCCCGAGGCCGAGAAGGCCCCCGAGCCCGCGGCAGCCGAGGCCGCCCCCGAGGAGACCAGCCCGGAGCCCGCCGAGGCCTGAGCCCCTGCCGCGAGCGCCCGGCGCCCGAACTGAACGACACCAGGCCCGCCGGTTCCCGGCGGGCCTTTCGATTCGCGCCCGGCGCCGGTGCGAGCCCCGCGGGTTCGCGAGGCGTCCCCGGAATCGGGGGCCGGGCTGCGTCGCATTCGGGGCGAACCCAGAGGGCCTCGCGGGTCGCGTAACCCCAGGGCATCACCCCGGTCGGTGCGTTCAGAGCGGCAGCAAACCGGCGGGATGCTCCCGCGTGTCAATCTCGTGGGCTGCGGGAGGCGACTCAGCGCCGTGCCCGGACGGGGGTGCTAGGATGGCCTTCAGGTCGGCGTCCCCGCACCGACGCTAGAGCAAGGCACCGCGTATGGACCGCTTCGACAAGTTCACCGACCGCGCGCGCAAGGTCCTGACGCTTGCCCAGGACGAGGCCCAGCGCTTCAACCACAACTACATCGGCACTGAGCACCTCCTGCTCGGCCTCGTCCGCGAGGGCGAGGGCGTGGCTGCGCGCGTGCTCGAGAACATGAACGTCGAGCTGCCGAAGGTGCGGACGGCAGTCGAGTTCATCATCGGCCGGGGCGACCGCCCCGTGGTGGGGGAGGTCGGTCTCACCCCGCGAGCGAAGCGCGTGATCGAGCTTGCGATCGACGAGGCGCGCCGGCTGGGGCACAACTACATCGGGACGGAGCACCTCCTGCTCGGGCTGGTGCGCGAGGGCGAGGGCATCGCCGCCGGCGTCCTCGAGAGCCTCGGCGTGAACCTCGACAAGGTCCGCCACGAGGTGATCCGCGTCCTGTCGCAGAGCTCCTCGACGGGACCCACCCAGGAGACCAAGCGCGCCAGCAAGACCCCGACGGTCGACGCCCTGGGCATCAACCTCACGGAGGCCGCGCGCGCGGACAAGCTCGACCCGGTCATCGGCCGTGAGAAGGAGATCGAGCGGGTCATCCAGATCCTGGGCCGCAAGACCAAGAACAACCCCGCGCTGATCGGCGAGCCGGGCGTCGGCAAGACGGCGATCGCCGAGGGGCTGGCCCACCGCATCGTCTCGGGCGACGTGCCCGACATCCTGCTCAACAAGCGGGTCCTGACCCTCGACATCGGCTCGCTCGTCGCCGGCACGAAGTACCGCGGCGAGTTCGAGGAGCGGCTCAAGAAGATCATCGAGGAGCTGCGCAACACCAACGACGCGATCCTGTTCATCGACGAGCTCCACACGCTCGTCGGGGCGGGCGCGGCCGAGGGCGCGATCGACGCGGCCAACATCCTCAAGCCGCCGCTGTCGCGCGGCGAGCTCCAGTGCATCGGCGCCACCACGCTCGACGAGTACCGCAAGTACATCGAGAAGGACGCGGCGCTCGAGCGGCGCTTCCAGCCCGTCATGGTGGAGGAGCCCACGCTCGAGCAGACCATCGAGATCCTCAAGGGCATCCGCGAGCGCTACGAGCAGCACCACAAGGTCACGATCACCGACGCCGCCGTCCAGGCGGCGGCGGACCTCTCGATCCGCTACATCACCGACCGCCACCTGCCCGACAAGGCGATCGACCTCATCGACGAGGCCTCCAGCCGGGTCCGGCTCCGCCACTCCTCGGCGCCGCCCGAGCTCCGGGCAGCCCAGAAGGACCTGGACCGGATCACCAAGGAGAAGGACGCGGCGATCAGCGCCCAGGAGTACGAGCAGGCGGCGATGCTGCGCGAGCAGGAGGCCGCCAGCCGCGAGACCGTGGACGGGCTGCGCGCCACCTGGCAGCAGACCCAGTCGGGCGAGCCGCCCAAGGTCGACGACGAGGAGATCGCCCAGGTCGTGGCGATGTGGACCGGCATCCCGGTCACCCGCATCGCGCAGGAGGAGTCCGAGCGACTGCTCAAGATGGAGGAGGTGCTCCACCACCGCCTGATCGGCCAGGAGGAGGCGATCGAGACCGTCTCCCGCGCCGTCCGTCGAGCTCGCGCCGGCCTCAAGGACCCCAAGCGGCCGATCGGCTCGTTCGTCTTCCTGGGGCCCACGGGCGTCGGCAAGACGGAGCTCGCGAAGGCCCTCGCCGAGTTCATGTTCGGATCCGAGGACACGCTCATCAAGATCGACATGAGCGAGTTCATGGAGCGCCACAACGTGAGCCGCCTCGTCGGCGCGCCGCCAGGCTACGTCGGGTTCGACGAGGGCGGCCAGCTGACCGAGGCCGTCCGGCGCAAGAGCTACGCGGTGATCCTGCTCGACGAGATCGAGAAGGCTCACGCCGAGGTGTTCAACATCCTGCTCCAGATCCTGGAGGACGGGCACCTCTCCGACGCCAAGGGGCGCCGGGTGGACTTCCGCAACACGATCATCATCATGACCTCGAACCTCGGCGCGGCGAAGATCCAGACCAACTCCTCGCTCGGCTTCCGCCAGCAGGGCGACACGGTTGCGACTCGGGCCGCGGCCTCGTACGACCTCATGAAGGAGAAGGTCCAGGCGGAGCTCAAGCAGAACTTCCGCCCGGAGTTCCTCAACCGGATCGACGCGACCGTCGTGTTCAGGAGCCTGACGATCGAGGAGATCGCCCAGATCGTGGACCTCATGCTCAAGCGGGTTCGGGACCAGCTCAAGGCGCAGGGCATGGGGCTCGAGGTCTCGCAGGCCGCCAAGGAGCACGTGATCAAGCTGGGCTACGACCAGGCCTACGGCGCCCGGCCGCTGCGCCGGACGATCCAGAACCTGATCGAGGACCCGCTGGCCGAGCACCTCCTGCTGGGCCGCTACCACGAGGGCGACACCGTCCTGGTGGACCTCGACCCCGACGGCAAGGGCCTCGTGATCAAGGCCGTCGAGACGAAGACACCGGTCGAAGCCTGACGGCGGCGCGGAGCTGCCCGTGGCCCGCGTCCAGAGCCGGTACGTCTGCCAGTCCTGCGGCGCGTCCGTCCTCCGCTGGGAGGGCCAGTGCCATGCGTGCGGCGAGTGGAACACGCTCGTCGAGACCGTGGTCCGGGAGCCCCGCCCCCGCCCGTCTGCCGTCGTCTCAGGCGGGGCCAGCGCGCCCCCTACCCCGCTCTCGCACGCCGGCGAGACGGCCCCGATCCGGACGCCCGTGGGCATCGGCGAACTCGACCGCGTGCTCGGGGGCGGGCTCGTGGCTGGATCGGTCGTCCTGGTGGGCGGCGAGCCTGGCATCGGCAAGTCGACGCTGCTGCTCCAGGTCGCGGCCGGGATCGCCGATGGCGCCGGCGTCCTGTACGCGACGGGCGAGGAGTCGCCCGGCCAGGTGCGCCTGCGCGCCGAGCGCCTGGGGCGGACGAGCGTCCGCGTGGGCGATGCCATCTGCGTGGTGGCTGAAACCGGTGTCGGGCGGATCGCCGACCTGGCGCGCCAGGAGAGGCCCGGGCTCCTGGTCGTGGACTCGATCCAGACCGTCTCCTCCGAGGAGCTCGACGGGCCGCCCGGGAGCGTGGGCCAGGTCCGCGAGGTTGCGCTGCGGCTGATGGAGCTCGCCAAGGGCGACGGGATCCCGGTGGTGCTGGTGGGGCACGTGACCAAGGACGGCACACTGGCGGGACCCAAGACGCTCGAGCACCTCGTCGACGTCGTGCTGTCCATCGAGGGCGACCGGAGCGGCGCGCTGCGGCTCCTGCGCGCGGCGAAGAACCGCTTCGGCTCCACCGAGGAGGTGGGCGTGTTCGAGATGGGTGAGCATGGCCTCGCCGAGGTGCCGGACCCCGGCCGCGCCTTCCTGGGCGAGCATGACGGCCCCGCGCCCGGCTCGGTCCCGGCGCCCGTGCTCGAGGGGACCCGGCCCCTGCTGGTCGAGGTGCAGGCGCTCGTCGCCCCGACCGGGGCCCCGTCGCCGCGTCGCACGGCCTCGGGCGTGGACCCCAACCGCCTGGCGCTGCTCGTGGCGGTCCTCGGACGGCGGGCCGGGATCGGCTTGGCCGGGCACGACGTCTACGCCAACCTCGCGGGCGGGCTGTCCGTCGACGAGCCCGGGCTCGACCTGCCGGTCGCCCTCGCCCTCGCCTCGTCGTTCCGCGACCGGCCGCTCGTGTCCGGGACGGTGGCCATCGGCGAGGTTGGCCTGCTCGGCGAGCTGCGGTCGGTCAGCGGGCTCGAGCGGCGCCTCCGGGAGGCCGCCCGCCTCGGCTTCACGCGGGCCATCGTGCCGCGCGCCGGCGGGCGGGTGCCGAGCACCGTGGACGGGCTCGAGGTGGTGGCCACCGGGTCGGTGGCGGACGCGATCCGGGTGGCCCTGGCCGAGGGCCCCGTGAGCTCGGGGCGGGGGCGCTGACGCGGGTGTTGCCGCGCGTCGTCGCAGCCCAGCGTCCCCCTCGTCCGTCCCGTCGCCGCGACCGCGCTCCAGAGGCCACCGTGACGGCTCAGGCTGGGAC
>JAJYMP010000507.1 GCA_021786915.1 Chloroflexota bacterium | reverse complement strand
CCGATCTGGAGGAGGCGAACGACGTGCTCGCGGGGTACCTGCCCCGGCACAACCGGCGCTTCGGGGTGCCGGCGGCCGACCCGCTCCCTGCCTGGCGGCCGATGCCCGAGGGCGTGACAGCGGAGTCGGCGTTCTGCTTCCACTACCCGCGGCGGGTCGCCAACGATGCCACGGTCAGCTGGCCGGGCGGCCCGCTCCAGCTGCCGCGGCGTCCGGACGGCCGGTCGTGGGCCGGCCGGTCGGTGATCCTCCAGGAGCGGCTCGACGGCAGCCTGTGGGTCGGCCACGAGGCGGCCGTGTACCCGCTGCGGGTGGCACCGCCCGATCCCGGGCAGTTGCGGGCACGGCACCTCTCCAGGCTCGCCGAGGGCAGGCCCGACCTCGACCTCGGGCTGCTGCCTGACCCAGAACCCGAGGCGGACCCTCGCTCCGAGCGTCGCCCGCCATCCCCCGCGGACCACCCCTGGCGGCGGCCATTCCCGCCACGCACCCGGTGACAGATTCACTGGCCGACTGCGAGGACAGATTCACTGGCCGCCGACACGTCCGCGCCGCGGGTGTGTCGCGCCGCGGGTGTGTCCGAGCCGCGGGTGTCTGTCCGCACGTGTCCGCACGTTGTCAGGTGACCACGACTGTGGCCCCGCGTGTGGACGCGCGGCTTCGAGCGCGGCCGCTCACACCGTGCGAGCGCGTCCGCGACGTCCTTCGAGTCAGGTGGGCATCATGTTGGACGCCCGAGTGCGGGCCTGCCGCCGTCAGTCGGCACTTCTGGGGGCTGGCCACGCTCGGCGTCACAGGTCTTGAGTCTGACTTGACTCAAGACAGGGACGAGCCCGGCCAACGCGTCAGACCGGCAGCGTTCAGCCCCAGAGGTCGACGATCGGCAGACCCGCAGTCGTGAGCGCCTCGTTGGGCTCTGTGACTTGCGAGATGTCGTGGCCGAACACGCGCTGGACGAGGAAGCCGCGGGAGTGCTCCCGCCCGGGGCCCCACTCCGGGTGGCGGAGAACCTCGTTCAGCGCGTCGGCGGTCCAGGCGTCGAGGCACCGCTCGACGATCGCGAAGCTCGCGTCCAGCCCCCCGACGAGCTGCGCCGCGCTCAGCGCGCGCTCGAGGTCCTCGCCTCCGGGCGGTTGAACGCTGCGTCGGAGCCTCGCGGCTGCAGAACCCGCTCAGGGCGCGGTCGACGGGATCGGGAGCCCGCCACCGGAGCCCATCATGCTCTGGACAAGCGGCGCCAGGATCTGCGCCAGCGGCAGGTCGACCGCGCCGGACGGGGCGGCGAACGAGACGCCGGCCGGCGCCTCGGCGATGCCCACCTTGATGGTGCCGCTGACCGCCGAGCCGTTCTGCGTCCCCGCCATGGAGGCGCTGATCTGCTCGACGCGCGAGGTGGCCACGTCGACCAGGACGTCGGCCGAGATCGACGTCAGGTCGCCGAGCGCCGTGAGCGTCGACATCTGGGCCGTCGCGAACTGCTCCGGGTGGGCGGTCATGTACGCCTTGAGCTTGGCCGGGTCGATGGTGAGCTTGACGTCATAGGCGGGCCCGCCCGCACCCGTCGCCTGCGTGCCGAGCGAGAGGGAGCCGCCGATCTGGTCGAGGACCGTCTTGACGTCGGCCACCGACGGCGAGGCGGAGGGGGCGGCGCTCTCGACGGCGCTCTGGGCCGAGCCCGCGAGCTGCTTGATGGTCGCCTCGTCGATGACCTTGGCCCAGGTGTCGGGGCCCAGCTGCGGAAGGGTCACGCCCTGGGCGAGGGCCGCCAGCTGGCTGACGATCGCGGGCATGGCCGGGCTCTTGGCGTAGAGCGCCTTCCCGTCGTAGAGGGCGTCGAACGTGAGCGAGTCGCCGGTGATCCCGAGCTGCGCGAGGGCGGCTGCCCCGCTGGCGCCCAGGAGCGAGGCCGGGATCGCGAGGTGCACGCTGCCGGCGCCTGCGGCGGTGTCGATGTCGACGGTGAGCAGGCCGTCGGGCAGCGAGGTGGTCGTCCCGGATTCGGTGTACGAGCCCCCGAGCGTGATCTCGAGCTTGGTGGGGTAGCTCGCCTTCGAGGCCGCCGTCATGACGCTCGTGGCGTCCGGAGGCGGCGTCGGGGTGGCGGTCGACCCAGCGGAACACCCCGCGACGGCGATTGACGCCGCCAGGGCCGCGGCAGGGATAAGGGCAGTCAGGCGCATGGGATCCTCCCGCTTGGGCTGGGCGACGGGCGCCGCAGCGCCATTGTCCACCCGAGGGTATCCCCATCGGCGCGCGAAGGACATAGCCCAAGATGCTGGTGACCTTCTGCCGGCCAGGGCCGCCCCTGGCGCGCTAGACCAGACGCGCGAACAGCTCGTTCGAGAGCAGCCGGCCCTCGATGGTCAGCCGAAGCCGCGGATCGCCGTCGGGGCCGTCGAACGCTTCGAGCAGGCCGACGCCCAGCGCCCAGTCCAGGTGGGGCGCCAGCGGCGAGTCGGGGCCGGACGCCTCCGCGAGCGCCAGCCCCCAGTCCAGCCGGAGCCCGAGGATCGCCGCCTCGGCAGCCGCCCCGGCAGCGTCGACCGATTCCCAGCCCCCGGGCGGCAGCGCCGGCGAGGAGCCGGAGAGCGGGGCCAGGTACCCCTCGAGCCGGGCCGCGTTCCAGCGCCGGACCGCACCGTCGAAGGCGTGGGCGCCCGGCCCGACGGCCTCGTGCGGCAGCCGCCGCCAGTACGCGAGGTTGTGGCGGCTCTCGTGCCCGGGCCTGGCCCAGTTGGAGATCTCGTAGCCGCGGTACCCGGCCGCCGCCAGCCGCTCCACGGCCAGCCGGTACTGGGCGGCCGCCCGGTCCTCGTCCTGCTCGCCGACCGCCGCCGCCCGCCAGCGTCGCGCCCCCGCCCGCGTGGGCAGGTGGTCGCCCAGCGGCCCGGTGAGGCCCTCGGCATCGGGGTCGTCGAGCGTCAGCGCGTAGGCGGACACGTGGTCGACCCCGAGCGCGACGGCGTCGCGCAGCGTCGCCTCCCAAGCCTCGAGCGACTGCCCCGGCACGTCGTACAGCAGGTCCACCGACACCGAGCCGATCCCGCCGGCGCGGGCCTCCCCCACCGCCGCTGCCACGTCCGCCGGCGCATGACGCCGGCCCAGGCGCCGGAGGAGCGCCCCGTCCGTCGACTGCGCGCCCAGCGACAGTCGGTTGACGCCCGCCCGCGCGAGGGCCGCGGCGTCGCCCCGCTCATCGGCCCCCGGGTTCGCCTCGAGCGTCACCTCCGCGTCGTGGGCCAAGCCGAAGCGGGCGCCGACCAGCGAGAGCAGTCGGGCCACGTCATCTGCCCGGAGCAGCGAGGGCGTCCCGCCGCCGAAGTACACCGACGCGAGCAGCGGCCGCGAACCCGACGAGGGGCCGCCGAAGGCCGCGTCGAGCGCGTCCGCCCGGAGCCCGAGCTCCGCCGTGAGGGCCTCGAGGTAGGCGCCGATCCGCGCGGCTGGTCCGCGCGCCGCCGCCCCCGCCACGACCACGAAGTCGCAGTACGGGCAGAGCGAGACGCAGAACGGGACGTGGAGGTAGAGCGCGACGGGCGGGCGCGGGTCAGGATGCGGGCGGGCCTCGCCTGCGGTCAGCCTTGGATCCTCTCATTGCCGTCGTCGAGGATCTTCCACCCGGTCGGGGGCGTGCCCCGGCGCTCGATCTCCTCCTTCTCGGTCCCCCGCGGCGCGGGCAGCCCGCCCGCGTGGCCCGTGGTCAGGAAGAACGCCAGCCGCGTGATCGCGTGGCCGAGGAACGCTGCGCCGATCCCGCCGGTCACGCCGGTGAGCCAGCCGCCGACGAGGCCGATCGCCAGCATCACCAGCAGCATCGTCTTCGGCCGACCGGGGGCGCCCGTCCGCGTCGCGAGGGCGTAGAGGAGCGTCTGGGCGAGGTTGGCCAGGTTGGGATCCGTGCCGATCGTGAGCAGGAAGCCGAACACGATACCGCGGAACACCGCCTCGTCCACGAACGCCGTTGCGATCGCGTTGAGCACGGCGCCCGGGTACGAGCGCACGCCCGGGAGCCGCACGTAGCGGTAGCGCCAGTACGCGACGCCCACCGCTGCGAGCGTGCCGCCCACCGCATAGGTCAGCCCCAGGAGCACCACGCCCAGACGGTCGCCGAGGGTCAGGTAGAGGCTGCTCCCGGGCGTGGGGTGGAGGACGAGCACGGCCAGGAGGCCGGCCAGCCCCAGCAGGTACCAGGCGAGGCGCCGGAACAGGGAGGGAGGGTTGCCCCAGCGATCGGTGTCGTCGTACTCGGCGGCGTTGAACCGCTCGGCGTCGAAGCGGTGGAGTACGAGGAAGAGCGTGATCCCCAGCGCCATCAGCACCCGCAGCAGATCGGGGATCGCGTCGATCCCCGGCAGGGCGGACAGGTCGAACGACGGCAGCGACATGGCGGGCGTCAGCGACGGGTCGAGTGGTGCATCAGCCCTCGTCCATCCGCAGGATCGCGAGGAATGCCTCCTGCGGGATCTCCACGGAGCCGACCCGCTTCATCCGCTGCTTCCCTTCCTTCTGCTTCTCGAGGAGTTTGCGCTTCCGGGTGATGTCGCCACCGTAACACTTCGCGAGGACGTTCTTGCGCATCGCGGCCAGCGTCTCGCGGGCGACGACGTGGCTGCCGATCGCGGCCTGGATCGGCACCTCGAACATCTGGCGTGGGATCAGCTTCCGGAGCTGCGTGGTCAGGGCCCGGCCGGTGCTCTGCGCCCGGTCGCGGTGGACGATGAGCGACAGGGCGTCGACCGGCTCGTTGTTGACCAGCACGTCGAGCTTGACCAGGTTCGCCGCGCGGTAGCCCGCCTCCTCGTACTCCATCGACGCGTAGCCCTGGGTCCGGGTCTTGAGCTGGTCGTAGTAGTCGACGATCAGCTCGGCCAGGGGCAGCTCGAAGTGCATGAGCACGCGTTGGGGGTCGAGGTACTCCATCGTCAGGAAGGTCCCGCGCCGGTTGGTGGTGAGCTCCATCAGGGACCCGATGTACCGGTCCGGTGTGACGACCCCGAGGTTGACCCACGGCTCCTCGATCGATTCGATCTCGCCCACGTCCGGGAAGCGGGCCGGGTTGTCGACCACCATCTGCTCCCGGCTCCCCGTCAGGTTGATGCGGTACTGGACCGACGGGGCCGACGCGATGAGGTCGAGGTCGAACTCGCGCTCCAGGCGCTCCTGCACGATCTCCATGTGGAGCAGCCCCAGGAACCCGCACCGGAAGCCGAAGCCGAGCGCCTTGGAGGTCTCGGGAGCGTGCGTGAAGCTCGCGTCGTTCAGGCGGAGCTTCTCGAGGGCGTCGCGAAGGGGC
>JAJYMP010000453.1 GCA_021786915.1 Chloroflexota bacterium | reverse complement strand
GCGTGGAGAAATGCAGTGCCGCACCCAGTAGCGCATGAGCTCCGGCCCCCTGAGCGCCGGGCTGGCGGCCTGCTCCGCGGTCGCGGCCGCGTCGCCACTCGTTCCCACGCCTTCCTTGCGGCGTTGGCCGCCGGCTCGCTGACGGCCCTGTTCCTAGCCCTAGCCGTTGGCTCCGGGACATCCGCGACGCTGACTGGTGGCCGCGCGGATGCCCGCGTCACCGCTTCGCATCGACAATCCCGGGCGGCCCTGCTCCCGGAGGGCACTGCGAAGACACCACCCTGGCGTGTTGCGTGGGTCAGTCCGTCCGTCCATCTCGCGGGATTGCGCGTGTTCGGTCCCGAACGAGTCTGGGTGGCTGGATCTGATGGCCGCCTCTACAGCTGGGATGGAACCGGCTGGAGCATGCAGCGGGCGGATGATGACATCACGGCTCTGGCGGCCGTGAACGAGCAGGACGCCTGGACGTCGAGCGACGATGGGATTCGGCACTGGGACGGTGCGCATTGGTCGATGTCGGGTCACGACGTTGGAGTGGTGGCCATCGCCGCGCCGGACTCAAGTCATGCCTGGGCCGTCGACACGAACGGCCTGCTGGCCTGGAACGGGGGCAGCTGGACTGCCTGGCCCGTGCCCGTGGGCACCAGCCTTCGCGCGGTCGGCGCCGCGAAGGGCGTGCATGCCTGGGCTGTGGGGTCGGGGCCGAACGGGGTGGGCATCGTGGTCCATTGGAACGGGTCAACGTGGGTGCAGGCTGAGCTGCCGCAGCCGCTGTCAGCCGTCTTCGCCGTGGACGCGACCCATGCCTGGGCGGCCAGCACAGACGGGCCAGTGTTCGCCTGGGACGGCACCGGTTGGCGCGAGACAGCGGACCTGCACCTCGGCCTGACCGCCATCACGAGCGATCCGGGCGGGAACCTGTGGGCTGCGGCCCAGACGGGTGAGATCCTGGCCCTCCGTGGCGGACGCTGGGTCTTGGCGTACCGAGCGCCGACCGCCGTCAGCGAGATCGCCGCCTACGACGCCACGCATGTCTGGGCGATCGGGTTCGACACTGTCTATGCCACCGTTGCGCAGGAAAGCGTCACGCCGTGGGGCAATCCGTGGCCATGAGCAACTTGCCGGACTCGTCGTTTCCGTCGCTCCCTCTGACCTGTGGCAGGCGGCGCGGCGGCGTGAACAGGCTGCGTCCCGGGAAGAGCGTCGGCGCGCAGCTGTGCCGTTGCCCGATCTGCCGACCCGGCCCGCCGACTCCCGTGAACCGCGACTATCCCCCCTTGATCCGGGCCGGCCGGGCAGAGGGCGTGGACGCGGGAGACCTGCCACCCGTCGTCGGGGCGCTGCTCGGCGCCCCCAGGCGTGCCGTCTCGATCGGCACCCCCGGTCTCGCGCCAAGCCGGCGGGTCGGGACGAAGTCTGTTGCCGCGCCGATCCTCTTTCAGCGCGCCGCAGGCAGGATCGCTGGCGTCCCAGTCTGGGCGATCGGCCGCCAATTCCCCGTGATCCGCTCCGTGAGCTCGGCCTCCAGCATCTGGTGCATCACGAGGAGCCCGGTGGTCGAGGCTTAGTGGAAGTCGTCTCGCCGCAGGTAGAGGGTCGCCATGTCGGCATCTGAGACGTTCACCCCGGCCGGGCAGGGGTTCTCGTCGAGCGCGCTCCGGACCCGCAGCCCGGTCCTGGTGGTGGTGGCGGCGATGAGCTTGACGATGACCTCGTGGCTGACCAGGGGCTTGCCCCGCCAGTTCATGGTGATCGCGCTGAACAGGCGGTGCTCGATCTTGTTCCACTTGCTGGTGCCGGGCGGGAAGTGGCAGACGGCGATCTCGAGTCCCGTCTCGTCGGCGAGCTTCTGCAGCTCCGCCTTCCAGAGCCGGAGCCGGTAGCCGTTGCTGCCGCCGGCGTCGGCGGTGACCGGCAGGCGCTTGGCGTCGGGGTAGAGGGGCGCACCCATCGTCGCCCACCAGCGGCGGATGGCCTCGACCGCGAAGGCCGCCGTGTCGTGGTCGGTGCCGACGCTCACCCAGGCCTCGTTGGCGGCGAGGTCGCAGACGCCATAGGGGCTGGCCCGGCCGAGCTCGGGCAGGACGAAGTCGTGCACGCTCACACGCTCCGGAGGAAACTCGGGTCGCAGGGGGCCGAATGGCCGGTGTCAGAACGACGATCGGCCTCTCATCCCATGCCGTTTGTTATGTCACGATTGACTTGCTCACCCTTTTCGTACTACTCACGTGCAGCAGACATAGGTGGCCGGCTGAGGCCTCAAGGCGAACGAAGGACTGCGCGAACGCGCGATCGGCGAGGCGCCGGAGAACTTCCGCGAGAGAAAAGTGCGGCATGCTGCCTCGCTGGCCGCAGGTTCCGAGACCGCTTCAGCCGCTCATGATTCCCGGGGTGGACGTGGACGGCTGGGCAGACCTCATCGGACGCGAATCCGAGTGCGCCCGTGTCGCCACCGCGCTGGCCGCCGACCGACCGATCTGGGTCGTGGGCGAGCCGGGCATCGGCAAGACCACTCTGGTCCGCGCGGCCGTCGCCCGGAGCGGCCGCCGGCTTCACGAGGGAGCGGGCATCGCCACCCTCGGCCCGGTGCCGTTTCACGCGCTGCCGAGAGAGATCTCGCGCGAGTCGTCCGGCGATGCCGAGCAGGTGGCAGGCGACGTGGAGCGCGCAGTCGGCCCGGACGTCCTGTTCGTCGATGACGCCCACTGGGCCGACCACGACTCATGCCGTGCGATCGCCCGACTGGCGGGCCGAGTCGCCCTCGTCGTCGCCAGCCGGCACGTACCGACAGGTGAGCTGAGAGAGGTGCCCTGGGTCCACATCGAGATCGCCGAGATCGACGCGGCGTCGGCGGCTTCGATCGCCCGGCACATCCTGCCGAGCATCACCTCCGTCCGCCTTGCGCGAATCCTTGACCGCGCAGCAGGCAATCCGTTGCTGATCGAGGAGCTGGTGCGCGACGGCAACGAATCACCCACGATGCGCCGCGCGATGGCGGACCGTGTCGCAGGCCTGTCGCCGATGGAACAGCGTCTACTCTGGCTCCTTGTCCTTGCGGGAAAGCCGATTGCGGTTACCCGCCTGCCGGCTGGTATTGACGAGCTGACCGCACGTAGCCTGGTGGCCGTTCGGGCCGGGGAGGCCCAGTTGCGGCACGCGGTGTTGCGCGACGCGATCCAGCCGCTCATTCCGGCGGATGAGCAGCCAGCGCTCCGGCGGGAGCTGGCCAGGCTCGTTGACGACCCCTTGGAGATCGCCGGCTTGCTGCTCGATGCGGGTGACCCGGCCGAGGCGCTCGATGTTGCTGCACCAGCCCTCGCGGGCGCGACACTCGCGCGCCGCGCCGCCCTGCTCGAGATCCTTGCCGCCAGCGCGCCGGGCGCAACCGCTGACACGTTCCGGCTCGATGCCGCCCGCGCCTACCGCGACCTCGGCGAGGACGAGGCCGTAGTACGCCTCATGCGGCAGCCGATCGAGGGCGACCCTGAGGCCAGGGCTTTGCGGGACGCCCTCCTCGGGGATGCGTTGTGGTCGATCGGCCAGGGTGAGGCGGCGAGACGCGTGCTCGAACAGGCGCCCGCCGCCTGGCCGCCCGCCACAGCAGGGGAGCTGGAGCTCACATGTGCTCGCGCCCGCCAACTGGTGTTCAGCGGGAGCCCCGGGGCGGCGCTGAACCTGCTCGACGAGGCGCTCGCGACGGCGGGCACTCTGCCGTCGGCGTACCGGACAACGACGCTGCGGGCCGCGATCGCGCTGTTCCTTGGCCGAACGGGGGCGCTCGAACCGCTTCGCGGGGCCTGGGCTGCGGCGCGGGCAGCTGGCGACGAGGCTGCGGCGGGCGCCGCGGCACAAGCCCTGCACAACGCCCTGTTGTGCGAGGCGGGCGCCTCAGAGGCGGCCGCGTTCGCCCACCGGGAAGGCGAGCGACAGTACGAGATCGGCCTTCCTGCGCGCGGCACCGTCCTGCTCACCGAGGCGGTCCAGTCGTACACCTTTGCGGGCGACATCACGATGGCGCTCGAGCTCGGTGACCGAGTGCTGGAACGCGCGGCGCCGGCCGTGATCCGCCACCGCGCTACGCTCTATTTCGCGCACGCGCTCACGCTGGCCGGGCGGCTGGACGAGGCCGCGCGGGTGCGCCGGCTGCTTTGGGCTCCGTTCCCCAACGCCACGCAGGAGGCAGACCGCCTCGACGAGGCCGCCGAGGCGGCGTACTGGGAGGGCCGGACCCGCCGCTGCCTCGAGCTGTCGGCAGTCGCCGCGATGTTACCGAGGCAGGGCGAGCTGAACCGGGTCCTGCCGGCGCTCGTCCGCTCCTGGGCGCAGGTGGACGCCGGGAGGCAACCGGATCCGGTCCCGCCGGCTGGCGGATGGGCCTGCTTGGCGGGCGCGACCGCGGAGGCTGACGGCCTCCGAGCGCTCTTCGACGCGCCTGCAGGGGCTCGAGACCGGTTCGGGGAAGCGGCGGTGAGGTGGGCGCCCTTCATGGCACCCCGTGAGGCCGTGTGCCTGTGGGCCGCGGGCGAGGCGGCCCGGCGGGCCGGGCACGCCGACGCACCAGACCTGCTGCGCGTTGCCCTCGATCGGGCAGAGGCGATGGGCTTCGTGCCACTGGCCGCACGCGTCCGTCGCTCCCTGCGCCTGGCGGGCAAGCCGGTGGGCCGCCCGTCCGGGAAGCGCGGTCGCGCTTTGCCGCTGACGGCCCGCGAGCAGCAGATCTTGGACCTTGTGAGCGAGGGCCTGACCAACAGCGAGATTGCCCGTCGGATGGGCCTGGGCCGGCCCACGGTCGCACAGGCGCTGTCGCGCGTGATGGCGCGCCTGCGCGTCGACTCCCGGGCACAGGCGATCAGCGCCGCCAACGTCCGCCCGGCCCCCCCGATCATCGTCGTCGATGACCAGCTGGGTGCGCCGGGCATCCTCGCGGAGGTTAGGTCCCGCCTCATCGGGTCGGGATGGACCGTCGTTGAGGGCTTCGGTCGGAATGCTCAACGACCGGCCGTCCTTGCGGGCACCGTCGACAACGACCAGACCGCGGCAGCGGCGCTGCTGGCCGCGCTCGACGGCCATGGCCTTCTGCTGCTGGCGGCATGCTCGGCCGACACCGCAGAGCAACTCCTCGACGACCTCGGACGCGTGGGGCCGGTCACCCGCCACGCCCGACCCGCGGACACGATGGAGGCGCGTCCGTTGAGATCGGAAGAGTGGGCACTGCTGGACCTCATTGCCCGGGGTCACTCAGTCGACGAGGCTGCCTGCTGTCTCGGTATGAGCAGCCGTACGGCCGACCGACGCCTAG
>JAJYMP010000205.1 GCA_021786915.1 Chloroflexota bacterium | reverse complement strand
AGCGCGGTCGGCCATGGCGTCGTATCGGCCCTGCGGCGCGACGCGCCCGGGCTCCTCGCGTGGCTCGGACTCCCGAAGCAATAGGAGGTTGATGGAGTCGCATCGTGTCCGCTAGGCGCGACTACGCGCCTTGGACGCCCGAGGCCGAGACGCAGCTGCGCGCGATGGCCGCGCAGGGCGCGACGCTGCGGAAGATGGCCGCGGCCCTCGGCCGCAGCTACGGGGCCACCTCGAAGCGCATGGTGCAACTGGGACTCAACACGGGCGGCGGCGAGCATCGCCTCTGGGCCGACGAGGAATCGCGCGCCGCCTCGACGCTCGACTGGCCGACCTTCCATGCGCGCTACCCGGAGCGCACCTTCAGTGCCTTTCAGCAGGGCCGCCGCGTCTTCCGCCAGACGCTCGCGGTGCCCAACCTCGATCTCAAGTGGTATCCACAGCTCGTTGAGAAGGTCGAGGGGGATGCCGTCATTGTCGGCTGCGCCCACTTTCCCCTGACCAACCCGACGATGTGGGGCCGCGCCATCGCGGTCGGCGAGAGGTTCGGCATCAAGCGGCTCATCCTGGCCGGGGACGCGTTCACGATGGACGCCTTCTCGGCCTGGCTGAAACTCGGCCAGAAGCTCGACTACGAGTTCCCCGCCGAGCTGGAGTCGGCCCGCAAGCACCTCGTGGCCGCGCTGCGCTGGTACGACGAGATGGTGATTCTGCCGGGCAACCATATTCGGAACCGGATCGTGCGGATCAGCAATGGACACATTCGGCTCGCGCAGGTCATGGACATGGTGGGGCTGCCCGGCGAGTTGCGCGAGCGCATCAACACGACCGAGCTCGACTACCTCACGCTCTCGTCCGGGGGCGAGGAGTTCCTCGTCACGCACTTCGCCGACTACCGCAAGGGCAACGACGGCGAGGTGGCCCGGCTCTACGCGGCCAAGTACCGCAAGCACGTCATCGGGGCCAACGGCCACCGCACGGGCTGGAAGCAGACGACCGACGTGGACGCCCTCTATGGCTTCGAGATCGGCACGATCGCCGATCCCGAGCGCATGGGCTACGCCAACGAGACGCTCACCGCCTACCCGCGCATGACCATGTCGTTCGCATCGGTCATCGACGGCGTCGTGACGCTGTACGGGGAGGGCAAGCCGCTCACCGACTGGGCTCGTCTCCTCTGCACATGAATGACTGCCGACCGTGGCCCCCTGCCGTCGGGGCGTGATCACTATCCCGTACCCGGCATCTGCCACCGCTGCCGCCAGATGAAGCCCGTCACGTATGGGCCGACTGGCGAGACACGCAGCTCCAGCAACGTCGTGCAGCCCGCCCTCAACCGGGTCTGCTTCGACTGCATCCGAGACGCCATCGCCGGCCGTCCGCCCCTCCCCCCGGGGTAGCACGGCCGGCGCTTCTTGCCGTCCCGCGCATTGAGTTTTCGTAACGGGCGGGGGGTGGGCCTTGCGTCCGGGTGACAGGCTGCCTACGGTAGAGACCCATCATCGTCCCGCTCTCGCGTGCCACGGGAGCTGAGCGATCTCCTTCCTGTGGGGGTGGGCGAGAGGTGGAAACGCGTGGATCAGGTCGTACGCAGCCTGTGGGCTGGGCCGGCGCATCTCCTCGTGTGCGCCGACGAGGCCCTCTTCGCCACCACTGAGCACCGCGTCGGGGTGCCCATCCGC
Organism: Chloroflexota bacterium; assembly: GCA_021786915.1. The sequence continues at coordinate 3,622 of JAJYMP010000205.1, read as the reverse complement.
GAGACGATCGCGGGGCCGCAGGCGAGCGCCATCCTGCGCATCCTTGAGCGCGTGTGGACCGAGCAGCGGCCCCTGCGCCGCCTCGTCTACATCGCCGATCGCTGGGGCAGCTTCCTCGCTATTCCGATCTGGCGCGACGGTCAACTGTGGGCCGTGGCGACGGAGTGGTTCCCCCACTTGCCCAGTGTTGCAGTTGCTCCACCGCGTAGCCCATCGCGGGGTCCTCGCCACCGCCCTCGGCCCGCAGTAGCGCGGCCAGCGCTGCGCCCATAGGCCCGGCAAAGGCGGTCAGCTCCTCGCGCACGACGAGGCGCAGCGCCTCGACCACGGCCGGATCGAGGTCGCGGGGCAGCTCGTCGGGCGGGGGCTCGGAGCCGAGCACATCGGCCAGGGCCGCGATCACCGGCTCGGGCGGTATGCGGCGCCCCGCTTCATAGGCTCGGATGGTCGGGGTGCTGCGCGCGAGTCCTCGCGCAGCGAGAGCAGCGGCAAGATCAGCGGGTGCGAGGTCCATATCGGTCCGGCAGCGCCGGATCCACGTGCCGGTCACCCGTCGTGCCGCGTCGCGCTTCATGGCCGACGCGGTCCCTCATGCGGATGTAAGTGCTACGTACGTTACACCGACGACGCACACCTGTCCATCGCAACAGCGCTGCGAAAGGGCTTGACGGCGCTACAAAGGTGCGTAACATCGGTCCCACATTCCGCGGGTCAGCCGCGAACTACCCTATTGACAATAGCCGCTCCGCCTGCCACACTCTCTATTAGGAAGTCGCAGCGCGGAGGGAACGCAGAGAGGACGCTTCCAGGGCCACGGAATGTGAAGGCCGGTCCGCCCAGATTGGAACCCTGACGGACCGGCACCCTACAGGAGGGCGCTCGTCATGATAGCCACCATCGCAACCCGTGCACTGCCGGGTCGATGGTTCCGCCCCTCGATGCGCGAGACGGAGATCCGTTTGCGCGACAGGCTCACGGCCGAGCGGCGCCACTGGGCCAGCCGCTGGATGGTGCACCGGGACGGTCACGGCTCCGAGATCCACATCCGTGGTCTCGTGCCCGCCCACACCGACCGCCACGGCCACGTCACCTACGTCCGGCTCTGCGCCGAGTGCCGCCGCCTCACCCATGAGGCGCGCCACTACGGCGAGCTGGCGCGGTGGGGTCTCTGATGTCCCGCCCGGACCAGGCCGAAGCTCGCGCGGCGCTGCGCGCCGCCGAGCAGTACGAACGGCGGCGCGGCGAGCTCTCCCGCCTCTATGGCCCCCTCAAGATCCACGGGCTGGTGGTCCACCCGGCCGGCTGCATTGCGCGCCTGATACGGGCACGCGCGGCCGAGATCCACGACCCGGAGCCCGTGTCGTGATGATCTCCAAGGAGATCGACGCGGCGAGAACGGGTATCTCGAAGTCCACCCTCATGACGCCCTGCTCGCGCAAGGCGTTCTACGCCGAGACGGTGCGCGACGCCGAGGGGCGGCGCCTGCGCTTCCCGATGCCCGAGAAGGTCTTGTTCGGCACCGCCGTCGACTACGCGCACGCGCGGCTCGTGTGGGCGCGTCTCAGCGGTGAGACGCAGCCCGACCTGCTCGATGTCACGGGGACTGCGGTGGCCCTCGCGTTGCAGCAGGCGGCGTCCGAGCCCATCGACGAGGCCGTGTTCAGCCTGCAGGTTCACACGGCCCTGCGCAAGCTCACGGGCGAGCTGCCCAATCGCACGAAGGCCGTGCGCGGCGAGTTCGCCGCCGACGTCGAGCCGGACGGCTTCGCTGGCACGCCCATCGAGCGCATCCCGCTCGAGGGGCTGACGATCCAGGGCGACAACGGCCGCTCGCTGCACTGGGAGGACGTGGTCGGCACGCCCGACTACGACGGCCCGGGCGTCATCGATGTCAAGACGTCGAGCCGCTCCTACAGCCCCTCGCGCTTCTGGACGAAGCCCGAGATGCCGGTCTACGCGCTGCTCCACACCGCCGAGCACGGCGGCGAACTGCCCGCGTTCCTGGCCTACCACGTGTACGTCCGCGCGGCGAAGCCGTACTGGCAGTGGCTGGAGCGGCCCTGCCCGCCAGAGTACGTGACGCTCGGCCAGATGCACGCCGCCCACTGGCGCGCGGCGATGGAGCAGCGCGATCCCGCCCTCTTCGGTGTGGCGCTCGACTATTGCGCCGAGTGCCCCTATCGCGCGCCGCTGCCCGAGTTCGGGCATCCCGGCTGCGCCATCGGGCAGGCCGTGGTGTCACTCGGATCGGAGGAGGCAGCATGAGTGACGAGACGGCCATGGTGGCCGTGGACGAAACGCGGGCCCTGGCGCCTGCCGACGTGACCGCGGGCACCTACGCCCTCGCGGCCATGAGCGACGGGGAGTTCGGCTTCCGGCTCGGGGCATTGAAGCGCGGCCGGGCGCGCATCGAAGAGATCCAGCGCTCGCTGATGACTGAGGGCGTGGACTTCGGGGCAGTGCCCGGCACTCGGGGCAAGCCCACGCTCCTGAAACCGGGCGCCGAGAAACTGGCCGACTTCTACCGCTACGCGGCGGACTTCGAGCCCCAGCGGCTCGTGGGGGACGGCGTGAGCGCGCCGCCCTACACGTACCTCGTCAAGTGCCTGTTGCACCTGGGCTCGCTCGACGGGCCGGTGGTGGCCACTGGACACGGGGCGGCCAACGTGTGGGAGGAACGCAACAAGCGTCCGGCGCGCAAGTCGTTGGTCTGCCCCGAGTGCGGCGTCATTGATGCGCTCAGGCTCACCAGCCGGGGCGCCTACTGGTGCATCCCTGACCGCGGCGGCTGCGGCGCGAACGTCGAGAAGACCGACGAGCGCGTGCGCGAGGTCGAGACGGCCTCGAACCCGTGGGACCTGGAGAACACCGTCTGCAAGATCGCGGAGAAGCGCTCCTTCGTGGACGGCGTTCTCCGCGCCACGGCCGCCTCGGGCCTGTTCACCCAGGACGTCGAGGACGCCGATCACCCCGAACACTCCGACCGGCAGTCATTCCCTCCTGCCGGAGCGCGGCGCGGCGGTCGGCCGACCCCCTCCCGGTCGGCCGCCGCTTCCGCCCCCGACGAGGACGCCGCCGCTTGGGCCGCCTACGGGACGGCTCCCGACGAGGCGCCGCGGGCCGAGGCGGTCGCGGATGCCCCCGACGGCGTCTATGGGCCGCAGTGCCCGAAGCACAAGCGAGCCTGGAAAGAGACCGCCTATGGACAAAAGTGCACGGCCCGCGACGAAAGCACGAAGTCCGGGTACTGCGATTACCGACCCTCTCGGAGGTGGGTGGCGGAGCACGAAACCACATGAAACCAGCCGCCGACGACATGGCACTGGCAGAAGCCGGAGCGGCGACGGTGCCGATCTGGCCGACGAGGGCAGCATGAGCGACTTCACGATCCGACGGGCGGATGGCACGGAGCTGTTCGTCGCCCACGGCGCCGAGGATGTGCGCGCCGCCGTGGAGGCTGCAGCGAAATCTGGGGCCGACCTGTCCAGGGCCAACCTGTCCAGGGCCTACCTGTCCGGGGCCAACCTGTCCGGGGCCTACCTGTCCGGGGCCTACCTGTCCGAGGCCAACCTGTCCGGGGCCTACCTGTCCGGGGCCGACCTGTCCGGGGCCTACCTGTCCG
>JAJYMP010000771.1 GCA_021786915.1 Chloroflexota bacterium | reverse complement strand
CCGCGTGGTGCGGGTCCAGGATGTCCACCGAGGCGCCCAGCTTGCGGAGCTCGCTCAGCCACTCGAGGCGGTCCTCGAAGATCGCCTCGTGGACGTGGCTCGTCCCGGCGGCCTGGGTCAGCAGGACGCACAGGTTGGGCTGGAGGTCCGTGGCGAGCTCGGGGTACGGCCCGGTCTCGATGTCCACCGCGCGAAGGTCGCCCGGGCGCAGCCCGGTGGCGTCGACCTCGATCGAGTGCGCGCCGCAGGCGACGGGCACACCGGCCTTGGCGAACACCTCGAGCAGCGCGCCCACGTGGCCGCAGGCCGCGTTCTCGAGCGTCAGGCGGCCGCCGGTGACGGCCGCGGCGACGAGGAACGTCCCGGTCTCGATGCGGTCGGGCACCACGACGTGCGTCGCGCCGCGGAGGCGCCGCTTGCCGTGCACCACGATCGTGTCCGGCTGGGACCGCTCCACCTGGGCGCCCATGTCCACGAGGAACCGCATGAGGTCGTCCACCTCGGGCTCCTGGGCGGCGGGGCGGATGGTCGTGGTGCCCTCGGCGAGGCACGCCGCGAGCATCGCGTTCTCGGTGCCCATCACGGTCACGAACGGGAAGGTCACCTCGCCCCCGCGCAGCCGTCCCGGCGCCTGGGCGAAGTAGTAGCCGTTGCGGTACGCCACCTCGGCGCCCAGCGCGCGCATCGCGTCGACGTGGAGGTTCACGGGCCGCCGGCCGATCCGGTCGCCGCCCGGGTTGCTGATGATGACGTGGCCGAACCGGCTGAGCAGCGGGCCCAGGAGGATGAACGAGGCGCGCATCTTGGCGGCGGCCTCGAGCGGGACGAACGTCCAGTCGACGTCGCCCGCGGCGACCTCGTACACGCCGTCCGCGGGGTGGTCCACCACGACTCCGAGGTCGGTCAGGACCTCGGCCATCACGCGGACGTCCTCGATCTCGGGCATGTTCTCGAACCGGCAGCGCTCGCCGGTGAGGACCGCCGCGGCCAGGAGCTTGAGGGCGGCGTTCTTCGCCCCGCTGACGTGGACGGTGCCCACGAGCGGTCGGCCGCCCTCGATGCGGAACGCCTCGGGGGCTGGCTGCTCGGGGTGGTACTCCCAGTGGAACGGCCTCGCGTCAGCCATGCTCAGCCGCGCGAACGCGGGCCCTCGCGGCGGTGGCGCTCGGCGACCCGGATGTGGAGCAGGGCCTGCTGCATGGCCGCACGGGCCGACGCCAGGTCCGCGCCCTCGTGGAAGCCGGACTCGAGCGCGCGCTGGGCCTCGCGGCGCGCCTCCTGGGCCCGCTCGAGGTCGATCTCCGAGGCGAGGCTGGCGGTCTCGGCCATCACGACGACCTTGTCCGGACGCACCTGGAGGAAGCCGCCCACGATGGCGAAGCTCTCCTCCTGGCCGCCCTTGCGGATCTTGAGCTCGCCCAGCCCGAGCAGGCTCACGAGCGGCGTGTGGTGCGGCAGGATGCCCATCTCGCCGTCGATGCCCGGCACGAGCACCATGTCAACGTCGTCCGAGTACGCCATCCGCTCCGGCGTCACGATCTCAAGGTGCAGCGTCATCGGATTGGTCCCTCGAACCGCCAAGCCTCTCGGCCAGCCACCTTACGACCCCTGGCGTGCCCTTCGGGCCCGAGGGGGTCGACGGTCGGCAGGCCTACGGCCCGGCGGGTCATCACCCAATGCCTCATCGACCCGAGACTGGCGTCCTGACGGCGGCGGCGCGACTCGGACTTGAGGGAGGAAGAGGAGAAACGCAGCTCCGGCGTAGCTGGCGCGCGCAGCGAGCGATTCGGGGCCGTAGGCCACGTCAAGCGAGCGGAGCGCGACAGCGAGAGCCGGAGCGTCATCGTTCGCCTACCCCGCCAGCTTGGCCGCGTTCGCGCGGACGTCGTCGAGGGTGCCGGCGAGGAAGAAGGCCTGTTCCGGGAGCGCGTCGGCCTTGCCCTCGAGGATCTCCTTGAACGAGGCGACCGTGTCGCGGATCGAGACGTACTTGCCGGGCCGCCCGGTGAACACCTCGGCGACGGTGAACGGCTGGCTCATGAACCGCTGGAGGCGGCGGGCCCGGCCGACCAGCGCCTTGTCCTCCTCGGACAGCTCGTCGATGCCCAGGATCGCGATGATGTCCTGGAGGTCGCGGAACCGCTGGAGGACGCGCTTGGTCTCCTGCGCCGTGTCGTAGTGCTCGTTGCCCACGATGAGCGGGTCGAGGACCCGGGAGGTCGAGGTCAGCGGGTCGACGGCGGGGTAGATGCCGAGCTCGGCGATGGAGCGCTCGAGGCGGATCGTCGAGTCGAGGTGGGCGAAGGTGGTCGCCGGCGCCGGGTCGGTGTAGTCGTCGGCGGGGACGAAGACCGCCTGGAGCGAGGTGATCGAGCCCTTCTTCGTGGACGTGATCCGCTCCTGGAGCCCGGCCATCTCGGTGGCCAGGTTGGGCTGGTAGCCCACGGCCGACGGCATGCGCCCCAGCAGCGCCGACACCTCGGAGCCCGCCTGGGTGAAGCGGAAGATGTTGTCGATGAACAGGAGGACGTCACGGCCCTCCTCGTCGCGGAAGTACTCGGCCATCGTCAGGGCGGTCAGGCCCACCCGCTGGCGCGCGCCGGGCGGCTCGTTCATCTGGCCGAACACGAAGGCCGTGCTCTTGATGACGCCCGACTCGGTCATCTCGCCGATCAGGTCGTTGCCCTCGCGGGAGCGCTCGCCCACGCCCGCGAAGACCGACACGCCGGCGTGCTCCTTGGCGACGTTGTTGATGAGCTCCTGGATGATGACCGTCTTGCCGACGCCCGCGCCGCCGAAGATGCCCACCTTGCCGCCCTTGCGGAAGGGGCAGATGAGGTCGATGACCTTGAGGCCGGTCTCGAACACCTCGACCTCGGTGACCTGGTCCTCGAAGGACGGGGGCCGGCGGTGGATCGGCAGCGTGTGGGTGGCGTCGACCGGACCCTTGCCGTCGATCGCGTGGCCCAGGACGTCGAACACGCGGCCGAGCGTGACGTCGCCCACCGGGACGCTGATCGGAGCGCCGGTGTCGGCCACGGCCGTGCCGCGGGCGAGGCCATCCGTCGTGGTCATGGCCACGGCGCGGACCCAGTTGTTGCCGAGGTGCTGCTGCACCTCGCACACCAGCGGGATCTGGCCCTCGCGGAGGATCTCGACGGCGTTGAAGATCGCCGGCAGCCCGCCAGCGGGGAACTCGATGTCGACGACCGGACCGGTGATCTGAATGACCCGGCCGGTCGCGGAAGGGGCGGCGGTCGCCATCTGGGTTATGCCTCCTCGTTCGCGCTGGCCTAGCGGGCCTGGGCCCCGCTTGCGATCTCGACCATCTCGCGAGTGATGTTTGCCTGACGGACCTTGTTGTACGAGAGCGTGAGGTCGTCGATGAGCTCCTCGGCGTTCTCGGTGGCGTTCTTCATGGCGACCATGCGGGACGATTCCTCGCTGGCCTTGGCCTCGAGCACCGCCTGGAACAGGCGTGTCGCGACGTAGCGCGGGAGGAGCGCCCGGAGGAACTCGCCCGGGTTGGGCTCGAACAGGAACTGGTTGCCGGGGATGCCGAGCGTGTCCTCGGACGGGACCACAGGCAGCAGCTGCTCGAGCACGGGCTGCTGGGTGAGCGTGGAGATGAACCGGGAGTAGACGACGTCGACGCGGTCGTACGTGCCGGCGACGAAGTCGTCGGTGACGAGGCGCGCCAGGGGGAGGGTGTCGGCGAACGACGGGCGGTCGCCGAAGCCCTCGAAGTGGGCGGCGATCGGCAGGCCGAGCCGGCGCATGGCGTCGCGGCCCTTGCGGCCCACGGTGGCCACCTTGAGCTCGCCCGGGTGGTCGACGATCTCGCGCGAGGCGTACCGGACGACGTTGGTGTTGAGCGCCCCGGCGAGGCCGCGGTCGCTGGTCAGGATCACGATCAGCCGGCTGTGGGACCCGGCGAGGTCCCGGCTGGCGAGCAGGGGGTGGTCCGAGCCCGACAGCACGGCCGCGAGGTCCGCGATCACCTCGTCGAGCTTCTCGCGGTACGGACGCGCGGCGAGCGTGGACTCCTGGGCCCGGCGCAGCTTGGAGGCCGCGACGAACTGCATCGCCCGGGTGATCTGCTTGATGTTCTTCGCAGACCCGATGCGGCGCCGGATCTCACGCTGTGAGGGCATGGTCCCTCCCCGCATTCATGGGCAGCCGCTGCGAACGGCCCCCGGCCGCGTTGCCGGCTGCGCGCGCTCGCTCACGCACGCTCGGAGTGCGCTCGCTCACGTGCTCGCCGGCGCCTTGCCGGGAACCGTCGGAGCGGCTGGGACCGAATCGCATGGCCGTCACTTACGCAAGGAAGCTCTTCCGGAACTCGTCGATCGCCTCGGCGAGTGCCTTGGAGATCTCGTCGGTGAGCGTCTTGCTCTCGGCGAGGTCCTTGAGGATCTGCGGGCGCTCGGTCTCGAGGAACCGGTACAGCCCGATCTCGAAGTCCTTCACCCGCGGCGTCGGGATGTCGTCCACCTTGCCCGTGGTCGCGGCGACGAGGATCGCCACCTGCTTCTCCACCGGCAGCGGCTGGTACTGCGGCTGCTTGACGATCTCGGACAGCTTCTCGCCGCGGTTCAGCTGGTCGCGGGTGGCCTTGTCGAGGTCGCCGGCGAACTGCGCGAACGCCGCCAGGGAGCGGTACTGCGCGAGGTCCAGCTTGAGCGGGCCGGCCACCTTCTTCATCGCCTTGGTCTGGGCGTCCGAGCCCACCCGCGAGACGGAGATGCCGATGTTCATCGCGGGCCGCTGGCCGGCGTTGAACAGGTCGGTCTCGAGGAAGATCTGGCCGTCCGTGATCGAGATCACGTTGGTCGGGATGTAGGCGGAGACGTCGTTCGCCTGGGTCTCGATGATCGGCAGCGCCGTCAGGGAGCCGCCGCCGTTCTCGTCGTTCATGCGTGCGGCGCGCTCGAGGAGCCGGCTGTGGAGGTAGAACACGTCGCCCGGGTAGGCCTCGCGGCCGGGCGGGCGGCGGAGGAGGAGGGCCATCTCGCGGTAGGCCCAGGCGTGCTTGGAGAGGTCGTCGTAGACGCACAGGGCGTCCTTGACGAGACCCGGCTGGCCGGGGATCTCGACGCCGTTCTCCATGACCTCCTCGCCCATGGCCACGCCGCTGTACGGGGCGAGGTACTGGAGCGGGGCGGGATCCTCGGCGCCGGCCACGACGACGATCGTGTGCTCCATCGCGCCGTGCTTCTCGAGCGTCGCCACGGTCGAGGCAACGGTCGAGAGCTTCTGGCCGATCGCCACGTAGATGCAGACGAGGCCCTTCCCCTTCTGGTTGATGATCGTGTCGATCGC
>JAJYMP010000100.1 GCA_021786915.1 Chloroflexota bacterium | reverse complement strand
CAGCTCTCACGGCGCGGCCCTCAGATCTGCTCGAGGGAGGCATGCATCTCCCAGATCAACACCTCTGCCGCTTCGACGGCTTCGAGGCGTTGACCTCCCGTCCCGCTCATCCTCACCGCGTCGCCTGCTCCGCAGCTCCGAGTAGCGGTCGGTCCGGGCGCCCCAGAGGCCGGTGATGAGCGCCGCGAGATCGGCATCGGACGCGCCCGCCCGCATCGGCCCCTTGAGGTCGGTGCCGGCCATGGCGAACAGGCACGTGTACAGCGAGCCCTCGGCCGACAGGCGGGCGCGCGTGCAGTCGCCGCAGAACGGTCGCGTGACCGAGGCGATCACCCCCACCTCGCCCGCGCCGTCGCGGTACCGGTAGCGACCCGCCACCTCGCCGCGATACCCGGGCTCGAGGGGCTCGAGCGGCATCTCGGCGTCGATCATCGCGAGGATCTCCCCCGCCGTCACGACATCGTCGAGGCGCCAGCCGTTCGTGTGGCCGACGTCCATGTACTCGATGAACCGCAGGATCAGCCCCTCCTCGCGCGCCCACCGGGCGAGCGGCAGGACTGACGCCTCGTTCAACCCGCGGCGGACCACCGTGTTGATCTTGAGCGGTGCCAGCCCCGCCGACCGGGCGGCGGCAATCCCGTCGAGCACGCGCGCCACCGGGAAGTCCACGCCGTTCATCCGGCCGGCCACCTCGTCGTCGAGCGAATCGAGCGACACGGTCGCGCGCTGAAGGCCCGCCTCGGCCAGCGGCCCGGCCAGCGCCCGGAGGGCCGAGCCGTTGGTGGTCAGCGTCAGGTCCACGGGGCGTCCGTCGGGAGCGCGCAGCCCGGCCAGGTACCGCACGAGCACGGGCAGGTCCCGCCGGGCCAGCGGCTCGCCGCCGGTGATCCGCAGCTTGTGGACGCCCAGGCCCACGAAGACCGCTGCCAGCCGCGCGATCTCCTCGAACGAGAGGACCATCTCGCGCGGCAGGAAGGCGAAGTCGCGCCCGAACACCTCGGCCGGCATGCAGTACGGGCAGCGGAAGTTGCACCGGTCGGTGACCGAGATCCGCAGATCGCGCAGCGCTCGCCCGCGCGTGTCCGCGAGGCCGGGGCGGCCGTCGAAGGCGGACGCGGGCGCCAGGAGCGACGACGCAGGCACGAACGCAGCCGGGGCATGGGCGGGGGGCGCGGCCGGGGCAGGCGCCGACACCGCAGGCGCCAACCCCGCGGGCGCCGAGAGCGCGGCCACGCGCCGCTCCGCAGCGCCGGGACCGGCGCCCTCGGTGAGCGGCTCGGGTGCGATGGGCGGGACGCGGGGCTGCACCCGCACATGGTAAGCGAGGAAGCCGCCGATACCCCAGGCGGGTGTCATGCAACCGCTCCAGGAGCGGGACGCAAGCACATCCGGAACCCCTGTCGGACCTGCGGTACCACCGGGACAGACCACTGGTACCTCTAGCGGCTGCCCCTGATCACGGCCTCCGCCTATGGTGCGTGCAGGCCCCGGAGTTTTGCAGAGGAACCTGACCAATGGCGAGCACCGACACCCGATCTGGCTTCCGGCTCCCGTGGAGCTCGGACCGGACGCAGGACGACCCCGCATTCCAGAACGCGGGCGACGACGCCCCGGAGTCGGCTGCCGCACCGGAGAGGCCGAGCCTCGCCTGGCCCGAGACCGACTTCGCCGCCGGGACCGGCCACCCGGCCGCCCAGCAGCGACTGCCCGACGCTCCCGAGCCCGCCCAGGAGGCGCCGACCATGATCGCCGCCCAGCCGCCCACCGCGCTCCCCAAGAAGCCCACGAAGCTGATGGCCGACCTGGCCGCTGCCATCCGGGCCACCACCGAGGCCACCCGGGACCAGCGCCTGGCCCAGCTCGAGGCCGAGGCGGCCGGCATCATCGAGATGATCCGCGCCCAGAGCAACGAGGGCGCCGTCGCCCTCCGGCGCCGCTCCGACGAGGACGTCGCCGCGATCCGCGACTGGGCGAAGGCCGAGATCGCGCGGATCAAGGAGGAGTCCGAGGGCCGGATCGCCGAGCGCAAGCACCACCTCGAGCAGGAGGTCGCCGACCACGCCGCCGCGATCGAGGACCGCGTCGCCGAGGTCCAGAGCACCATCACGGGGTACCACCGGGCGATGGCCGCGTACTTCGAGCAGCTCCAGAACGAGGAGGACCCCGCCCGCCTGGCGACTCTGGCCGAGACCATGCCGGACCCGCCCGCGCTCGATGCGCTGACCGACCTTGGAGACCTGCCGATCGCCGGGGCTGCCGCCCGCCACGCGAAGGCCGCCGAGGTCGATGCAGAGGCTGCGCCCGGTCCCGTCGTCGACGACGGGACCGAGGCGCCAGTGGCCGAGGGGGACGAGATCATCGTGAGCGAGGACCGGATCGCCCATGCGCTCGGCGGCTTCGGCGACGACGCACCCTCCGCAGTCGTCGAAGGCGAGCCGCGGCACGAGGCCGATGGCGAGGGCGACGACGCCCCGCGCTGGGCCGCGGGCGAGACGCCCGACGGCTTCCCGGAGGCGACCGAGGGCGGCGAGCCGGTGGATCGCGGCGCCATCATGGCCGCGCTCGAGGCCGCCGCCGAGGCCGTCGTGGCCGCCGAGGCCGCCGCGGAGTCCGCCGAGACCGCCGAGGCTGCCGCGGACGTCGCCGAGACGGCTGCCGAGTTGCTCTCCGGCCGCGCCGGCCAGCAGGAGGACGCCGATCCCGAGGCCCAGGCCGCGCTGTCCGCGAGGGTCGATGCTGGAGGGTTCGAGACCGAGTCGTACCAGGACCGCCTGGCGAGCCTGCTCCCCGGCCATGCAGAGGGCGGCGCCGGCGCCGACGGCGAGCCGCGGGCGACGCAGGTCGTGGTCACCGGGCTGGTCTCGGTGGCGTCGATCGCGTCGTTCAAGCGCCACCTCGGCCGGCTCGGCGGGGTGACCAGCGTCGCCGTCGCATCCGGCCCCGACGGCGAGTTCATCTTCAACGTGGGCCATCGTCCGGACGTCTCGTTCCGCGACGCCATCCCGACCATGCCCGGCTTCGCCGCGCGGGTCGTTGCCACCGGCGACGGGGTGGTCTCGGTGACCGCCCACGATCCGGAGGCCGAGGGCTGAGACACCATGTCCCCGATGCCTGGACGTCCTGCAGTCGCCGTCCTCCTGCCCCCCGCCGAGCGGACGCACGTCGTTGACGAGCTGCGCAAGGCGGGCTACGACCCGCTGGGCGTTGCGGATTCGAAGGAGCTCGGCGACCTCCTCGCCACCCGCCGAGACATCGTGGTGGGCGTGGTGGACGTGGAGGGCGATCCCGACGACGCCAGCCGGTCCTGGGAGCTTCTCCACGGCACGCCGATCGTCCCCGCGCTGCTCGTCGTGAACCCGGCCACGCTCGAGCGGCTCGACGACGAGGCGGGTCACGAGACCGACGAGTACCTCACCCGCCCCTATACGGCCGAATCGATCCGGTGGCGGGTCGAGGCCATGGTGATCCGCTCCACGGCGGCCGCCGACGTGAGCGGGACGGAGCTCGTCACCGACTTCGAGGCCGGCGACTGGGGGCGCCGCGGCCAGGTCGTGGCGGTCTTCAATCCCAAGGGCGGGGTCGGCAAGACGACGATCGCCGTCAACCTGGCGGCCGCGCTCGTCGCCCGCGGCAAGCGCGTCCTCATCGTCGACGCAGACACCGTGACGGGCCACATCCCGATCTCGCTCGGGATGGACGGCGTCCCGACGGTGGTTGACCACTGGCACGACGAGCTCGACGGGGGCCCCGTCCTCTCGTTCGACGAGCAGGCGTCGGCCCACTCCTCAGGCCTCAAGGTGCTGCCGCTCTCGTCCAGCCCGATCCACACTGAGGTCCTGGACCCGCAGCGGGTCGCACGGGGCCTGACCCAGGCGCGGCGCGCAGCCGACATCGTCATCGTCGACCTGCACCCCTCGTACAGCCCGCTCAACCGGGCCGTGTTCGACATGGCTGACCGGATCATGGTTCCGGTCACGCCGGACCTGGCCGCGATCCGTGCGGTGATCAAGCTGGTCGAGGTGGCAGACGAGCTGGGGATGCGCGATCGCCTGTCGCTGGTCGTGAACCGAGCGGCAAGCGGTGTGGGCGTCGCGGACCTCGAGCGGACCGTCGGCCTGCCCGTGTTCGGCCAGATCCGGTCGGGCGGCATGCTCGTGGTCCGAGCCCTCAACGAGGGTCGGCCGCTGGTCGACCTCGCCCCGCGCGAGAAGATCACGCAGGAGTTCCTTGCCCTCGCGGATTTGGTGATGGGGATCGAGCCCGCCGCAGAGACCGCCGGGTCGGCTTCGCGCGCCGTGCCCGCGGACGGTGGCGAGCACGGCTGGGGAGCGTGGCGGGCTTCTCAGCGCCGAGCGTTCGCCGCCTACGGCGTTGCCGAGCCGGAAGGACGCGTCATCGATTGGGTGGCTGTCGGCAAGTCCCTCCTGCTGGCGCTCGTCAGCGTGGCAGCTGCTTACGCGGCCGTGTTCTTCTTCGAGTGGGCGTGGTCCTCGGATGTCCGGCTGTGGGTGGTCAACATCAGGCCGATCACGCCCATGTACCTGCCGGTGTTCCTGAGCTACGTGTGGCCCTTCTTCGTGTACTTCCTCATCGTGTCGACCATCGTCTTCGGCCAGCTCCGGCCGCGGGTGAGCACCCTCGGGCGGTTCATGGCCTCGGTCACCGGCGTGCTGGTGGTCGGCTACGTCGCCCTCATCGGCATCGAGTACGGCGGGTCGTGGGCCACCGGCCAGCTCACCACGGCCACACAGCCTCTGCTGGCTATCGTCGGTTTCCAGTTCATCCCGCTGTTCCTCATCGCCGGCACGGTGCTCAGCTACTTCTTCTGGAAGACCGGCCGTATCTGGACCGGGTTGTTCCTCAGCAGCATCCTCGTGACGGCGATGGTGGTGGCCAACACCGCGTTGCAAAGTCCCCCGTGGTGAGCGGTGACGACGGACGCCGCTACGTGGGCGCTGTCGGGCAGGCGGGTGTGGCGGGAGGGGCTGTGCCGCCGACCGTGAGCGCGGACAGGGGAGGGTCGTTGGCGGCCCCAGCCATCGCGCCGAGCGCCGCGGCCCGTCCTTCGAGCTCGGCCTCGAAGAAGTCGGTCGTGACGTGCGCGACGACTGTCTCGTACGGGTTGACGCTCGTGTACGGCGCTAGGTGGTCCGCTCCGACGAGGTCGAGGTAGTACTTGGGCGCCGGTGCTGCGTCGTAGACCTGCACGCTGCACCCCGGTGGGTTGATGACGTCGGCGCTGCCCTGGACGACGAGCAGCGGCGGCGTGGGGGCTGCGAAGTACGGCCCCTGGAAGCCGGCGTACTCGGCCCCCGAGAGGATCGC
>JAJYMP010000704.1 GCA_021786915.1 Chloroflexota bacterium | reverse complement strand
CGAATGGCTCGGTGGCGGAACGAAAGCCGACGCCGCGTTCCTTGAACTCCTCGATGAGCGCGACGAGCTGGCCGAGGTTGCGCGAGAGGCGATCGACCCGGTACACGAGGAGGAGATCGAAGCGTCCGGCGGCCGCGGCCGTCCGTAGCTCGCTCAGGGCCGGGCGCTCCAGGGACTTCCCCGAGGCCTGGTCGGTATAGCGGGCCACGATCTGCCAGTCGGGCTGGCTGGCCACGAAGGCGTCCAGGCGGTCGTGCTGGGCGCCAAGGGAGTAGGGCTGGTTGGTCTCGTCGGTGCTGATCCGCGTGTACGTCACCACCCGCACGATGGCGCTCATGCCGTCGGGTCCTCATCGGACTGTGCGAGGTACTCCTCGATGGCCCCGCCCAGCAGGCCGATGGCCGTGGCGGTCTCCGTCTCGCCGAGCGCCACGAGCATCGGCGGGTGCAGGCGGATGGCGCCCACCGCGACCGTCAGCCGCTCGCTCGCCGAGCGTCCGAAGTGGAACACCAGGGCGAACAGGACGAGGAGGAGCAGGAGCGCCTGCCGCCAGTCGGTGGGCCACTCCTGCGGCGGGGTCGCCTCGCTCATCGGGTGGCCTGCCCGGGTGCGTGCCGCTGGAGGACCACCGTGGCCGGACCACTGATGAGGCTCCCCTTGGCCCGATAGCCGTCGGGCTGGTGGTACACGTCGATGCCGGTGGGTGTGGCGTGTTCGGCCCACTCGGCCTCGGGCACGAGCTTGTCGCAATAGCGGCAGTAGGCGTGATGGGGGAGGCGTGCCGCGAGGCGGTCGCGCTCGGCGCGGAGGCTCGTGGCCTCCGTGTGGGCTCGCGTGAGCGAGGCTTGGGCGTCCGTCAGGGCCGCCTGCGCCTTGTCGAGCGCCTTCTGCGTCCGGCCGTGCGCCGTGCGCTCGGCCTGCAGGTCGGCCTTGGCCTTGTCCAGCTTCGCCGTGCCCGTCGTTGACGGCTTCGGCGCGGCCGAGGTCTTCGCCGTCACGAGCTTCGCCTCCAGCTCGACCACCTGCGTCCGCAGGCGCTCCAGCTCTCCCGACTCCAAGAGCCGCAGCCCGGCGATGATGGCCGCCCGCTTGGTGCGGTGGGCCGCCCCCATGCGGTCGATCAGGCCGGAGTCCTCCGGCCCGAACTCGACAATGAATCTGCGGCGATAGCGGCCGATGTCCGGCAGGTCCATGGTCGCTATGTTACATGTACCACTGGAATCGTGCAACCGCGACTATCGCGATGTGGTCGCGGTACCCGGTCGCGGGTGCGGCGGCCGACGCAGCGCCTTCGACCTCGTGACACGGCTCCAACACCGATCTCTTCAGCGGTGTCGAAGGCAGTCACTGGGAACTGGCGTGCGGTGCAGCTGGGGCTGGCAACAGTACGGGGAAGGTACGCAGAAGTGTCTATTGACACCGCCGAAGCGGGGGAGGGTACCGTGCATGGTGCCGCACGCGAGCATGGCGCGGTGGCGGCTCTCGGGTCGGCCCGCTTGCTCTGCTGGAGGTCCAATGGTGCACGATTAGCTGGATCCGTCGGGGCGTGGGGCCCCATCGGACGGAGTCGAAGCGTCTCTACTGGCTACCGGCCTGTTTTCACAGCGCGGAAGGCGCCCGGTCGAGCGCCCGCGCCTTCTACGTGAGGGTCGCGGCTGACTGGAGGGCCACGTGCAATCTCCGCAATCGCGCTTCCTGCGTCTGGTGCTACCGGCGTCTCTGCTCGCAGGCTCGCTCCTCGTGTCGGCAGTGCCGAGTGTCATGGCTGACAGCGGGCCATGGTTGACGGGCAACGTCGTTGGGATCTCAGGGCCTGCATCGTTCTATGCGTCCGCACCGTCCGCCGTGTCAGGTCCGGCGACCCCGGCACCGATGGACGCTCGCTACTACGTTGTGAGCGGGACCTTGGATTCGTCGGGGGCGTGGCGCTATCCGTTGACGTATCACACGACGGGAGATACTCCGGGGGTCGTTCGCGAGCTGGCGATCGATCCGACGACCCACAGGGAACTGGTGGTCACCGGGCTGGTATCCGCTGCCGAGGCGGCGGCGGCGATCAAACGCGACCAGCCGGCTCTTTCCGGAGGGTCGGCGCCGCTGAGCGCATCTCCTCTCACGAGCGGAGGCTATGCCTCCCATTACGTTTACACTCGATGGTACGACCCGCTTCTCATCACGTTGTCGTCCGCTTACGACGAGGCGGACGTCTACTGGGACGGCTCCGGCAACATCACTAGCTACGGATACAACTATTCGCTGTACTGGGACGTGAACAACGGCTGGCATCTCACGTACAACTACCTGGGCTACGGGATCATTCCGCCGGAATACGGGTCCTACACCTACAGCATCGCCTCAATGCAGACCTCCAGCCCGTTCCCGTCGCCAACGTGTGGCACGACGACGACCTACTACAACCCGAACGAGATCTACACCTACGTCGGAGGTCAGGGCAACTTCAACATCGATACCTGGGCGACGAGTGGCTGTCTGTTCCTGATCAACTGGGAGTACTACCTCGGCTAGTCTGCGGCATGTGGGCGACAGCACCCTGCACGTCGTCGTGCCCTGGCTGCTCCTTATCGCCGCCCTGCTCTTCATCGCGCTCAACCCCGGACTGCCCTCGCCTCGGTATGCGCTCCTCTGGCTCGGCATCATGGCCGCCGGTCGAGGGGTCTCGACGATGGCCCCTTGGGCCGCGGTGGCGGTCGATCTGGCGCTGTTCTTCGTCTGCATCCTAGGCATGGACATAGGAGGCCTTTATCTGGTGCCCGCCATCCTGGCGTTCGCGATCGCCGACGTTCTGCCTCGCAAGCCGGTAAGCGCCGGGTGACGTCCCGAGGCTAGTCCAGAGAGCGCCCCGTCCCGGACCCAGCGATCCGTGTCATTGGAGAGCCTGCCGACCCGCCCGGAGGGCCCGAAGGAGGGCGTCCTCGTCGCTTGGGCGCAAGGACCTGGTATTGGCACACGCCGTTCACCGGCCAGGTCCACGGGTCTGCGGGGGTTTGGGCTGCGGCAGGCAGGTCCAAGAAGGACTCCCTCGCATGCCCGCTTCCAGCGGCAGACTGGAGACCAGGGATCCAAGCCGTGCCTCGCCGGACTGTGCGGTCCTCCATGTCCGGGCGGCTCATCCCCGCCGCCGAGCGTGTTCTCTTCACTGGGAAGCACGCACCAGTGGGAGCCGGCCAAGCGAAGCGGCTAAGGCGCCGACGGTTGCGACTGCGACTGCAAGAACAACCAACGTCGTCCCAAGCCCTATCTCGTCCGCAACGAAGCCAGCCGCGAGACTCGACACAAGAACGGCGATACGAACGGCCAAGCTCTTGCTGACCATCGCAGCCGATAGAGCTGCTCCGCTGAGGCGCCGCTGCAACAGCACGTTGGCAGCAAGGGTCGCGGTCACCGAGCCAAACCCTATTAGCAGCGACCCGGCTGCGGCCGTAACGACATGTGGCAGGGCAACGAGCAGGAGTACAGCCAAGGCCGTCAGGCCAATGCCAACGGACACCGTCGATCCTGCGAAAGCGCGCGTGATTCCGGCGCCGAACAGCGCCGCGCCCAGGATCGCGCCAACCGCTCCAGCGGCCTGCACGACGCCGAAGACAGCAGGGCCACCCCCTACTACGGCCTGAACGTAGCGGGGCATCAGCGTATACGTGCCCGCGATCGCGATGTTGACGGCGACGACCGTCGTCACGACGAACGCCACTGTCGAGCTGGCCCCGATCCGAGTCTCGCGGGGCTGGTTCCTCGCGCCGTCGGCCGGCTGCAATTGAGCGGCAGCAGGATGGCCGGAGCGGGATGCGGCGACAGTCGCCGCAAGAGCGGCGGACGTAAGGACGATGCCAATGGTGACGAGCGCGTGACCTCCGGCCGCCGCAAGCACCACCCCGCCGACAGCTGGTGCGAGAGCGTTGGATCCCTGCCGCAGCAGATGCAGCGCGGAATTGACGGTCTCCAATCGATTACCCTGCACATACTCCGGAATTGTGGTCTGAAACGCGACGTCGAACGTGAAAGATGCAAGAGAGGCGGCCGCTGCGAGCGGCACGAGCACGAGCACGGCCCATCGCGACGTCGTTGCCGCAAGAAGCAGCCCACAAAGCGGCCCTATCTTCGCAATCTGCGAGGCAACCATCAACGAACTCGGCTGCCACCGTTGGACGGCTCGGTACATTAGCGGGCCGACCAAGACCGGCGGGGCAAACCGAGCGACGAAGATTGCACTTACCGCCAAGCTCGACTGTTGCCCAGCCGCGACCGCCCAGAGTAGATAGACCTCGATCGCCCGCTCGGAGAAGGCATTTCCCACAAAGGCTATCAGTGGACGTCGCTCGGCATGCGAAATCAGCTGCGAGCGTGCTCGCAGCTGATGGGCCCATCTGGCCAGCCCGAGGAGCGAACGATGTTCGGCTCGAGACCGGCCAGATGGCCCGCGCCGGGGCCAGGTGAGCCGCAACTCACACGGTCAAAGGCTTCGTCGGTCGCCAGCCGCCATGATCAGCTCGCTGTCTGCGAGAACTGGGCTGCTTCGGACACGCGTGCCGGTGTCGAAGACCCAATCGACCGCACCATTGGCCATGGACAGCGCAGCGATGCGGGTCGGCCCGAACGGAGCGAAGAAATGCCGTCCATCAGATGCCGCCCGGGCATAGGCCGTGGAGTAGAGGTGCGTCCACCACAATGGTTCTCCGGTGCGCGCTTCGATCGCGCCGAAACGGGTTTCCCAGGTCCGATGGTCGTAGACCGACAGTCCGACAACACCATCCTTGAGAAGGGGTACGCGCCCGATCCCCTCGACAGGCAAGGTCCACCGAAAACCAACCCCGAGAGGTGACCGATCCTGTTGCATGGGTCAACTCCGCATGGACGGCCCGACTCTTGCTCCTTCTAACACGGTCGATGGATGTCGATCAATACCTGAGAGACATCTGCAACAAATCGCCCTGTCGCGCGCATGGCCGCGTCATATTCGTTGCGGTTCACGGACCGAGCCCAGAACCACCCGGTTTGGGCGCACTTACCCCGGTCCGAAATGGTGGTCTCTCTCGTCGGGGCACGACCGTCGCGACTCGCCGACAGCTCGACCTGTTCGCCCCCCCCTGGCGCGTCGTCGACGTCGTCCGCGCGGCGCTGGAGCTCTACGCCGAGGTTGGCGACTACCAGCACAAGGCCGTCAACCGCTTCCGCGTGCTCGTGCACGACCTGGGGCCGGCGGCGGTGACGGCCGAGATCGCCCGCCGCCTGCCGCTCCGACTGTCGCCCGCCGGCGACGACCTGTCGACTTGGCGGTTCGAGGATCATCTGGGGGTCCACGCCGACCGGCGTGGCCGATCGTGGG
>JAJYMP010000106.1 GCA_021786915.1 Chloroflexota bacterium | reverse complement strand
GCCTCCCGCCGCCCACCCTCGCCTCCCCTCCCACCCCCCACCCCCAAGGGACTGAGCCCCGAGGAGACCGATGTCCACGAACGACAAGCTGACCGGAACCCCCATCTCGCGGCGCCGCCTGCTCCAGGGCAGCGCGCTGATGGGCGTGGCTGCCTTCCTGGCGGCCTGCGGCACGAAGGGCACCGCCAACACGCCCAGCCCGAGCGCCGCCGCGACCGCCGCGCCGTCCACGGGCGGCAGCAGCGCGCCCAGCGGGGCCGCCGTCGCCAGCGTGGCGCCCACCGACACGCCCGTCCCGACGCCCGCCCCGACCGACGCGCCCGGCGCGATCAACTGGGCCAACTGGACGTACTACATCGACGTCGACGAGAAGACGAAGAAGCACCCGACGCTCGACGCCTTCACCAAGAGCACGGGGCTCCAGGTGAAGTACCAGGAGGTCATCGACGACAACGAGACCTTCTTCGGCACGATCCAGCCGGCTCTCCAGGCCGGCCAGGACACGGGCTGGGACATCATCACGATGACCGACTGGATGGCCGCCCGGCTCATCCGCCTCGGCTGGGTCCAGAGCATGAACGCAGCCAACATGCCGAACTTCACGGCCAACCTCAAGGACACCTACAAGGGCGTTGGCTGGGATCCCGACGGCTCGCACCACGCACCGTGGCAGTCGGGCATGACCGGCATCGGCTTCGACCCCGCGAAGACCGGCAACGTCACCAGCCTCGCCGCGTACTTCACCCCGGACCCGCGCTGGAAGGGCAAGACCGAGCTCCTGTCCGAGATGCGCGACACGATCGGGCTGACGATGCTCTACCTCGGGCTCGACCCGGCGCAGCCCACCCGAGACGGCTGCGACAAGTGCGTGACCGCCCTGCAGGGGGCCAAGGACGCAGGCATCATCCGCGGCCTCAAGGGCAACTCCTATGCCGAGGACCTCAAGGCGGGCGACGCCGTGCTTGTCATGGCGTGGTCGGGCGACATGGTCCAGGTGCTGGTCGACAAGCCGGGCATCAAGTTCAACATCGCCACCGAGGGCGGGATGCTCTGGACCGACAACTCCATGATCCCCAACGGCGCCAAGCACAAGAACGGCGCCGAGAAGCTCATCGACTGGTACTACATCCCGGAGAACGCGGCGCTGGTCGAGGACTACGTCAACTACATCTGCCCGTGCAAGGGCGCCGACGTGGCGCTCAAGAAGATCGACCCGACGGTCGCGAGCAACCCGCTGATCTTCCCGCCCGACTCGACGACCGCCAAGCTGCACATCTTCGGCGCGCTCACCGAGGCCGACGAGACGTACTTCAACCAGCAGTTCGCGAAGGTCCTCGGCGTCGGCTGACGCCCGCTGAGACCGAGCACCACCCGCCTTCAGAGGGACCCGCCGACCGATGGGCACATTCCTGAAGCGACACCACTGGGTGACACCGCTGGCGCTGCTGACGCCCGGCATCCTGTGGCTGCTGGTCTTCTACCTGTGGCCCGCGCTCCAGATGTTCATTGCGAGCTTCTGGAATGGGACCCTCGAGACGGGCTTCGTCTTCTCGCTCGACAACTGGACGAACTACCCGAACGCCGTCGGTCAGTTCGCGCCGTTCTACCTGCGCTCGGTGGTGTACGCGGCCGCGGCGACGATGACGACCTTCCTCATCGCCTATCCGCTCGCGTACACCATCGCGTTCAAGGGCGGCCGCTTCAAGAACCTGATGCTGTTCCTGGTGGTCGCCCCCTTCTTCACCAGCTTCCTGCTGCGCACGATCAGCTGGAAGATCATCCTCGGTGACGTCGGGCCGATCATCGGGCCGCTCAAGGGCATCGGCGTGCTGTCCCAGGACTTCCATATCCTGGCCACTCCGATGGCGGTGATCGCCGGCATCACCTACAACTTCCTGCCGTTCATGACCCTGCCGGTCTACGTTGCCCTGGAGAAGGTCGACATCCGGCTGGTCGAGGCGGCCAAGGACCTCTACGCGGGACCCTGGCGTCCGGGCGGGCTGATCGCGGGCGGGATCCTGGGCGGCGCCCTCATGGGCGTGCTGGGCCTCGTGTTCGGTGCCGACTGGCTGGTCTTCGCCGTCATCGGCGCGGCGTTCGGCGGGCTTGTCGGCTGGTTCCTGGTGTCCGAATCGTTCATCCGGGTGACGTTCCCGCTGTCGCTCTCGGGTGTGTTCGCCGGCGGCCTGCTGACGTTCATCCCGGCGATCGGCGACTACATCAACGCGGAGCTGCTGGGCAACCCGAACACGAACATGATCGGCAACGTCATCCAGAACAAGTTCCTCACCCAGAATGACTACCCCACCGCTTCGGCCCTCTCGTTCGCGATGATGGCGGGCGTCCTGATCGTGGTGGCCGTCTACGCGAAGATCCTCGGCACCGAGGAGCTCTCCGCCGCGGCAGCGAGGGCCTGAAGCCATGACGAGTGCCGCCACCGCCCGCGTCGCCGCCGCTCGGCCGGCCCGCCAGGTCATCGCCCGGTTCTTCGACCGCTGGTCGCTGATCGTCTACACCATGCTGGCGGTCATCTACCTGCTGCTGCCCGTCGCAGTCATCGTGCTGTTCAGCTTCAACGACCCGGCCGGCAAGTCCAACTTCGTGTGGCAGGGGTTCACCATCAAGTACTGGCTCGACCCCTTCGGGCCGCTCGGGCTGTCGGACGCCGTCACCCTGAGCCTGGTGATCGCGTTCCTCTCGACGGCCATCGCCACCGCCCTCGGGACCCTGATCGCCCTCGCCCTGGAGCGCTACTCGTTCCGCGGCAAGGGGCTGATGAACTCGCTGATCTTCCTGCCGATGGCGACGCCCGAGATCATCATGGGGGCCTCGCTGCTCACCATGTTCGTCTCCATCGGGACCCCGCCGTTCTTCCCGCTCAACTTCCTGACCATCCTCATCGCCCACGTCATGCTCAACACCGTCTACGCGGTGGTGACGGTCCGGGCGCGGCTGGCGGGCTTCCCCCGGCACCTCGAGGAGGCGGCCGGCGACCTCTACGCCAACGAGTGGGACACCTTCTGGAAGGTCACCTTCCCGCTGATCCTGCCCGGCATCGTGGCGGCCGCCCTGCTGGCCTTCAGCCTGTCGATCGACGACTTCGTCGTCACCAACTTCACGGCCGGCGGGACGCAGACCTTCCCGATGTTCATCTACGCGAAGTCGCGGATCGGGATCCCGGTCCAGGTGAACGTCATCGGCACCTGCATCTTCGTCATCGCCGTGGGCGGTGTCGCGCTCACCACGCTCGCCGGGCGCCGGAAGCAGCGCTGATGGCGAGGCCCGCCGAGGCGCCGTCCCGCGGCGCGGCTCCGCTGGGCGCCATCGGCATCGAGGAGGCGGCGCGTCTCGTCGGCGCCTCGCCGTCGGCGCTCCGCGAGTGGGAGCGCCAGGGCCTCGTGCAGCCAACGCGCACGGCCGGGGGTGCCCGCCGCTACCTGGCCGACGACGTCGAGCGGCTTCAGCGCATCCGCGCCTGGCGGACGGTCGAGGGGCTCAACGCCGCGGCCATCCGCCGCCTGCTCGACAGCCCGGCGTCGGGCGGCGAGGCGCGCGGCGGACGCCATCGGCCCAACGGCACGCCCGTCGGCTCGCCTGCAGCGTCCCCGTGGACGGCCCCCGGCGAGGCCGACTCCGGGCCCGCCCGATCCCCCGCCCCGGCCGGATGGCCGGCCGGCTCGCAGCTGCGGGCCGCCCGTCGCGAGTGCGGCCTGACGCTCCGGGGCGCGGCCGCGCGGAGCGGGCTCTCGAGCTCGTTCATCTCATCGCTCGAGCGGGGCGTCACCGGCGCCTCGATCGCCACCCTCCGTCGCCTGGTTGAGGCCTACGGCCGAACCGTGGGAGAGCTGCTGGCCGGTCCCGGTCCCGCCACCGGCCGCCTCGTGCGGCCCGGGGACCGCCGCGTGCTGGATGCCGGACGCGGCATCCGGATCGAGGACCTGTTCGCCGGACCCACATCGCTCGAGTCGCAGCTGTTCGTGCTCGCCCCGGGCGCCTCGTCCGATGGCTACTACCGTCACGTCGGCGAGGAGTTCATGTTCGTCCTCACCGGGTCGCTGGGCGTCTGGCTCGACGACCCCAGTGAGTTCTACCGGCTCGAGCCCGGCGACGCACTCACCTTCCCGTCCACCGTGGACCACCGCATCGCGGCGCTCGGCCAGGTCGAGACGCAGGTGCTGTGGATCAACACCCCGCCGACCTTCTGACGACGCGATCGCTTCCGCCCGCCCGCACCGCTCGTCAGCCGTCCGCCTCCCCCGCCGACTCCGACCCCCGCCCACATCGACCCGCCACAGGAGGACCGCCCGATGACGCCGACCGCCCCGTCCGCCGCCGACACGCTGCCCGACACCTCGGTCGTGCCGTCGGTGTGGGGCCGGATCTTCAACCTCCAGGTCGAGCGCGGCGAGGGCTCATGGCTGGTCACCCGCGACGGCGAGCGCTACCTCGACTACACCTGCGGCATCGGCGTGACCAACACCGGCCACGCCCACCCGCGCGTGGTCAAGGCGGTCCAGGACCAGGCCGCCAAGCTCCTCCACGGCCAGCAGAACATCGTCTACCACGAGCCGGGACTCCGGCTCCACGAGCGGCTCCAGCATGTGCTCCCCGGGGGCCCGTGGGAGGCCTTCCTGTCCAACTCGGGCGCGGAGGCGGTCGAGGCCGCCGTCAAGCTCGCCCGCATGGCCACCGGCCGGCCCGGCATCATCGCGTTCCGCTACGGGTTCCACGGCCGCACGGCCCAGACCATGGCGCTGACCGCCGCCAAGGACGTCTACCGGGCCGGCTTCGAGCCGCTTCCGGGCTCCGTGTACCACGCGAGCTACCCGTACTGCTACCGCGCCTCGGGCGGATCCCACGACCCCTCCGAGTGCACCTGCGACTGGGAGGCGCAGCTCGACCTGCTGTTCCACCAGCTCGTCTACCCCGAGAAGGTGGCAGCGGTCATCATCGAGCCCGTGATCGGCGAGGGCGGCTACATCGTGCCCCCGCCCGGCTTCCTGCCGCGCCTGCGCGAGATCACGCGCCAGCACGGGATGCTGTTCATCGCTGACGAGGTCCAGACCGGCTTCGGCCGGACCGGGGAGCTGTTCGCGGTCCGCCACTGGGACGTCGAGCCCGACATCCTGGTCATGGCCAAGGGCATCGCGTCCGGGCTGCCGCTGTCGGGGATCATCGCCCGCGCGGACATCATGGCCAAGTTCGCGCCGAGCTCCCACGGCGGCACGTACGGCGGCAACGTCGTCTCGTGCGCGGCCGCACTCGCCACGCTCGACGTGATCGAGGAGGAGGGCCTTGTGGCCAACGCGCGGGAGCGCGGTGCGCAGTTCCTGGCCGGGCTGAAGGCCCT